>JAISDM010000306.1 GCA_031264885.1 Peptococcaceae bacterium
AACATCTGTGAGCCGGTCAGCCAAAAATCTCCGTTTGTCTTGTGTTTGTCAACGTACATCTTGATATAGGGAAGGATTTCGGGGGCATATTGGATTTCGTCCACAATGACGGGCGGGGCGTACCGTTCCAAGAACGCGGAGGGTTCCGTTTTGGCGAATAACCGGTCGTCGGGATCGTCCAGGGAAACATACCCGCGTTCGTTTTCGCTTAAATGGGCCAGCAGCGTTGTTTTGCCGGACTGACGCGGGCCTGTCAGCATCAGCACAGGGAAAGTCCGGCTGATACGCCGCACGGTGGCTTCGATTTTTCGGGGGATGTACATAGTTCCACCTTCTTTAAGCTAATCCAAAGGATGATTTTAGATTAGCTTAAAGAAGGCGGTTTTGTCAAGTCTCGCGTGTTAAAACGATCGTAGCGCAAACTGGATCCATTCGCGCGGTGTAACAAGCGTGACCATCAAAGTTGCGGCCGGCAACGAAGAAGCGTTCGGTTTCTATTCAAAATATGGGTTTAAGCCAATATTCACAGAATTACAAATCGCGACGAAACCAATATAGCGGACGTCACTCATATCCAAGCCCTCTTTTGGTAAACGGACAGTTTGATATGCACAGTCCGCAAAGCGTTTCTTCAATATTCAGCAGTTTTTTAGCCCGGGCGTATCCAGCGGCGCGGCAGGCGCGGGCGTCAAAAAACGCGTCCCTGTCAACGCCGGGTTCCCACAAACCGCCGCGCGGAGCTTTGCCGGGGCATATATCGGCACAGATTGTACAATTCGGGTCGCAATTGGATTTTGTCACCGGCGTGCCGCAAACAAGCGGCGCGTTGGTTCATACGACCGTCACCCGTATTGCTGAACCGGCTTCGTTTGTCACCAGCATTGCGTTTTTACCTATCCAACCTGCGCCTGATAATGTCGCTGCGGTTTTTTGCGGCAATAACGAACGTAGCTGTCGGCTTTTTTAGCGTTGGCATATTTTTATCCTCCTCTTCGTACATAAAACAAATTGACAGCTGTTTCGGCTGTCAATTTGTTTTATTGTCCCCGCCGTTCTCTGTTTGCATGGCAAAGAGGCCCTTCATCTGACTCAAGGCGTAGGTCCTGTACTTGGGACTCAAGGCGCTGAAAATCTCTATGGCTTCGGAAAGCTGCTTGTCTTCTTTGTATTCACGGTCAAACATTTCGCCTTCGGCGTTCGTGAGCCATTGTTTGCGGACGCCGAAGATCAGGCAGAGGTGGTCGAGAAAGACATCTTTGGGCTCTACCCTCGCGCGCTCAAGGTTGTTTATGACGTCCCGGCTCACGCCCAGCCGCTTGCCAAAATCGGCCTGTGTCAGGCGCAAAACGGCTCTCAGCTTTTTGATTCTTTCCGCGATCAAGGCGATACCCCCCAGCGCCATTAGTATATAACTCAAATAGATTTCCGTCAACCCGATATAAAGAGTTGACGGCTCGCGGATGGGATGTTATGATGAGTAATAAACTCAATTATATACATAGGGGATGAGTATATGGCTCGCAAGAAAGCCGCCGAAGAGGAGACGTTTGAGTTTCAGCGGATTTTTTCCGGCCTGAGTCCGAACAACCGGCAGTATTCTATGGCCATTTTGCGCAGTCTGCAATTCGCGGAGGAGCAGGAAAGAGACAGGGGAACCCGGAGACGCCGTCCGCCGCGGAAAAACACTGGCGAAGATCAAGGGAACGGCGACGCGCGCCCATGAAAACACGAGGGGAATCGCTGAAATCCTACGCCGTTGTGCCGCTGTTCCTGTTTTCGGCTTTATTGGTTTTTGCCGTTACGTCCTACGCCGGCCGTCTCGCCGGGTTCGCCGCCGACACAATGGAATACAATATCGAACAGCGGCTGCTGGCTGTCAGCAGAATGGGCGCCGCGCTGGTTTCTTCCGCCGAACTGGATCAATACCGTGAAAGGGAGGATATGCGGAAGCCTGAGTATCAGGCCCTCCGCCGGAAGCTCCTGGCCTTCTCCGAGGAGGCCGAAGTCCTCTATGTTTACTACATACGGGAAGAAAACGGGAAGCTGCAGTTCATCGTGGACAACGATTTTGACGAAAGCACCCGGGTCGGCCTGGATACGCCGCCCAGCGATCCTGAAATGACGCCGGGAATTGAGGCGGCGCTGTCCGGGCGGGCTGTATGCCCCGGTCTCGGCAATTATTCCGTGGGCTGGGACGGACTCCTGGCGGCCTTGGCGCCGGTTTTTGACGCGGAGGGGCGCGTGGCCGCCATATGCGGCGTCGATATCATGGACGAGCCGATCGTGGGCGTCCGCCGCATGATGCGCGTATTTGCCGCCGTACAGGCCGTTTCGGTGGCCGCCGTTTTTTTAAGCGGGATCGCGGGGCTGTGGATGTACCGCCGCGAGGCGGTTCGCGCCAATAACGAAAGCAAGGTGAGAGCGGTTTTTCTCGCGCGGATGAGCAGTGAAATACATGGGCCGATCCACACGATCATCGCTATGTCGGAACGGATACTGCGGGAGAATGTGTCTCCTTCCGTCCGGGAAAACGTCCTGGCTGTCAAACGGACCGGAACAAACCTTCTGTCTGTCGTCCATCACGCTCTGAATTTATTCAAAACGGAGGCGGAAGCGCCCCCGGACGCCGGTGTGTTGCCTGGAGGCGGCGGGGCGCCGTCCGGGGGAGTTGATACGTCATCCGGAAACGCCGCCGACACGCCGCTCCAGGGCATTGACGCGTCATTCAAGGACGCCGCCGCACCGATCGGCGCGGCGGCGTCGGAACCCTTGACTCCGGGGCCGCCGCCGTCTCCGCCACTGCCACCGCAGACGCTGTCGCAGTCACCGCCGTTTCCGCAGCCGCCACCGCCGCCGCGGCTTGCCGCGCCGTCCGGGAACGTCTCCGCGCCGCTCCAGGATGTCGCGGCGCCTTCCGCCGAGCCGCGGGCGGCGGAGATGAGCCACCTGTTTGTCATCAATCCGATGTCCTTCGGCCGTCAAACGGATCTGGACGCCGTGACGCTGGACATTCAGTATTGTTTCGCCGCGCTGGGCTCGGCGGATTACAGCATCTATATTTCCCGCTTTCCCAGGGCTGCCATCGGCAAGATCAGGGAATACGCGGAAGAGGCCGGCAGCGGCAAAACCGTCCGCGTCTACGCCGTCGGAGGCGACGGGATTTTGTTCGACTGTCTGAACGGGGTCGTGGGCCTTCCCAACGCGGAACTGGCGGTCGTCCCCTATGGGAACAGCAACGATTTTGTGCGGGCGTTCGGGGAGGGGAAGGAAAAACTGTTTCGGGACATTAAAGCGCAAATCTTCTCAGGGACAATCCCCACCGATGTGATATTCTGCGGGAATAACTACGCGCTGAACACCTGCACCATCGGTATGGAGGCTTACACGGTTCATAAAGCGGCGGAACTGAACGCGCGGTATACGCCGTATTGGAACAAATTTCCCCCGCGCATCCGCAAATTCATGTACGATTTCATGTTTTTTTTGGGCGGGATCATCTCATCGTTCACGGTTAAAATCACACATCAGCGCTACACCGTTTGGATCGACGGCAAGGATGCCGGCGGGTACTACACGACGATCAATATTGCCAACGGACCTTGCTACGGCGGGGACAAAACCGCCGCCACGGCCGCCGTGCCGGACGACGGGCGGATTGACGTGATGTTGTTCAAAAGCACAAACACGTTTAACATCATCCGCGTCGGCACAAGATATATCTACGGGAAGCACCACAAATTCCCATCGTATATATCCTACATAAGAGCCTCCGAAATCACCGTCCGCTCCGAGGAACCGCTGGTGCTGCAGCTGGACGGGGAAATATTCCTGGATACGAACATCACCGTCAAAATCATTCCCGCCGCCGTGAGGATCGTCGCGGCGGGGGATATGCCCTATGAGAGGAGGGCGGAGTTCCGTGAATAACAGGAACGGCGCGGAGGGATATTTTCGGATGGCCGCCGTTTTTGCGGTATGCAGCATGATTATTTTGATCCTGATTTACGCGCCCAGTTACATCGGCAGAGGGAACTATGTCAATCTTGCCATTCCCACGGCGGTATGCTGCGCGCTGATCCTGTGCAGCATACCCGTCTTGAGATACATCAAAAAAGTATGGTCGGGCAACATGGACGCCGGTTATTTTCAGGCGGCCAATTTGCTGGCCGTTTTCAGCATGGTGGCTTTTATCCTCATCCGCTTGCCGGAATACATCAGCCACGGACTCTATGTGCGGGCGGCAGCCTTATTGGTGTGTTGCCTCGGCGCCATTTTGATTATGATCCTTCTGATGCTGCGCGTGAAAAAGATATCGACGCTGGCTTTTTTCATTCCCGCGGTCATTTTTATCCTGTATACGGCGGGAACGATCTTTCTGGGCGGCTCGTTTTATTACTTCCTTATTTACCTCGTCATATGCGGCATCGGCGCGGCCTATTGCGATTATAAGAAGTTTTTTTGGTTCCTGATTTTGGCGCACGGCGCCGTTTTGATTTTGATTTTGCTTGGGGCGCCGCTCTCAAATGAGGATATTTCTTTCAGCGACATGCTGGTCAACTGGATCGCCACCGTGTACGTCAGTATTTTTTCCCTGATGCTTTCCCGGTTTTCCACCGAAAAAAGCAGCCGCTCATCCAGGGCGCTGAATACCTTCAGCACGCTGATGACGACGACGCCGAATCTGGTGGCGCTGGTGGACGGTATGAGCCGGGTGATGTACATCAGCCGTCCGCTGGCGGTCCTGGCGCACATCGAGGATTATGAAATGGCGGCGGGCAGACCGCTGATCGATCTGTTCCCTGAAATGGACATGAAGCTGATGATCTGCGATGTTTTGAACGCCGGGGGATTTTATGAGGATACCCGAGAGCTGACATTGAACGGTGAGATCCGCCATTTCAAAATCATCGCCGATAACCTGCACGGAACTTTGGGGGGCAAATTCATCGACATCAGCGATATCACCCCCATTGTCCAGGCAAAATTTGAAGCGGAGCGCAGCGCCGAAGCCAAGAGCGTTTTTCTCGCCAATACGAGTCATGAAATCCGAACGCCGATGAACGCGATCCTCGGCGTGGCGGAGCTGATGCTGCGAAAGGAGCTGCCTCAGGACGTCCGTGAGGACGCGGCCGCCATCCGGCAGGCCGGTTCCAACCTGTTGTCCATCATCAACGATATACTGGATTTTTCCAAAATAGAATCCGGGAAGATGGAGATCGTCCCCGCGGAGTATGAATTCGCGTCGCTGGTGAACGATGTGGTCGGCATCATCCGCACGCGTCTGATCGAAAAAGACATTTTGTTTACCGTCAATCTTGACAGCAAACTCCCCCGCGGGCTGGTCGGCGATGAGGCCCGCGTGCGCCAGATACTGCTCAACCTTCTTTCAAACGCTGTGAAATATACGCGCGAGGGAACGATCGCCCTCACTGTGGAAGGGACATGGGACCCGGACGGGAGCGTCGCGCTGTGTTTCGAGATTTCCGACACGGGCGTGGGTATAAAGGCAGAGGATATGGGCAAGCTGTTCGGCGATTTTTCCCGGCTTGACACGCATAAAAACCGGGGCGTTGAGGGAACCGGACTGGGGCTTGCCATATCCCGAAACCTCTGCCGCATGATGGGCGGCGACATCCGCGTCCGCAGCGCGTATGGCAAAGGCAGTACGTTTACCGCCGTACTTCCGCAAAAAATCAAAGCGCCGGAACCGTTTGCCGCGGTGCGTTCGCCGGAAACAAAGCAGGTCCTGATCTACGAAACCCGCGTCCCTTACGCCGATTCCATTGTCCGTTCCGTGGAGAACCTGGGTGTGCGCTGTACGTTTGCCAATATTTGGGAAGATTTCACGCAACATCTGGAAAACGGGCGCTATCCGTTTATTTTCGCTCCGGGGCATTTATTTGAGAAGGTTTACGAAACGGCGGGTCAGTTGGCTCCCGAATCCGCGCTGATTCTGTTGGCGGAATTCGGGGAACTCATCGTCCGTAATAACGTCTGCTCCATCGCTATGCCGGCGCATTCCCTATCTATCGCGAACGCTTTGAACGGAATGGCCGGCGACGCGGCCGGAGACAGAATAAAAGACAGCGGCGTCCGGTTTATTATGCCGGAAGCGCGGATTTTGATTGTGGATGATATCGCCACGAACCTGAAAGTGGCCGCGGGGTTGCTTGCGCCCTACCGGGCGCGGGTTGACTGCCGCGAGGGCGGCTTGGAAGCGATTGAGCGCACGCGGGAAAGCCCCTATGATCTGATTTTCATGGATCACATGATGCCGGGGATGGACGGGATTGAGGCGGCCGCGGCTATCCGCGCCCTGCCGGGCGGACGCTTCCGGGAGGTTCCCATCATCGCGCTGACCGCCAACGCGGTGTCCGGTATGAGAGAGATGTTTTTGGAGAATGGATTTCAGGATTATCTCGCGAAGCCTATTGAGATATCCAAGCTCAATGAAATTGTCGCCAAATGGATTCCGCCGGAAAAACAGGAAAGATTGGTTGAAACGGAAGAACGCGCCCCGGCTTCGCGGGGAACAGATTTTGCGCCTCCTGAGCCTGAGTTGGCCATTGACGGCGTGGATACCGCGCGCGGCGTCGCCATGACGGGCGGATCGGCCCGGCAATATCAGGAAGTGCTGGCCCTGTATTGCCGGGATGCCGCCGAACGTTTGGAGCTTCTGCGAGAAGCGCCGGACGAAGCCCATCTCGCGCTGTTTATCACCCAGGTTCACGCACTGAAAAGCGCGTCAGCCAGCATTGGAGCCGCCGCTCTGTCGGAGAGGGCGGCGGAGCTGGAGGCGGCGGGCAGGCGGGGCGATCTGGATTTTGTCCGGGAAAACCTGGGTGGGTTTCACGAAGCGCTGGCGTTGCTGGTTTCTCATATTCGCGCCGCGTTATCGGCGGCAAAGGAGAGAAGAAAAGCGGATCGCAGGAAGGCCCCCGGCTCCGACCGCAGGGAGGGGAATGAGAGGAGAAGCGGCATGGACAGACGAGAACTCGCCGAAACCGGCGCCGCGGCCGTGGACGGAGCCGCGGCTGGGGTTGACGCCGCGGGCGCAGATGACGCCCTCACGCCGGATCAAGCGGCGCTGCTCCGGCTGAAGAAGGCGCTGGAAGCGGAGCGCGTGGGAGAGGCGGACGGCGCGGTCAAGGATTTGTTGCGGCGCTGGGTTGGAACAACAACGGGAGAAACCCTCTCCCGGATTGAGGATTGTGTGTTGGTATCCGATTTTCAAGAGGCTGCCGACATAATGGATGAATTATTGGAGGGACGATTCCATGGGTGATTTATCTCAGGATCCGGGTCTTGAGCAAGAGGCCCGGGCGGTCGTGATGATCGTGGACGACAATATCGCCAATCTGAAGATCGCGAAGATCGCGCTTTCGGACGTGTTCGACGTTTTTACCGTCCCGTCCGCGGCCAAAATGTTCGATCTCCTGGAGCGAAACGTCCCGGCGCTGATTTTGTTGGACATCGACATGCCGGAGATGGACGGGTACGCGGCGATCAAGATTCTCAAGGAAAACCCGGACACGCGGGACATCCCCGTAATCTTCCTGACGGCAAAAAGCGATTCGGAATCGGAATTGGAGGGGTTGACCCTGGGCGCTATCGACTATATCTCCAAGCCGTTTTTGCCGCCGCTCCTGCTGAAACGCGTCGAGCTTCATCTGATGGTGGAAAGCCAGAAGCATAAGCTGGAAGCCCAGGCTCAAACGCTGAAAGAGCAACGGGAGCAGCTACAGAATTTCAACGAGAATCTGCAAAAGATGGTCGAGGAAAAAACCGGGAAGGTGCTGGAACTGCAAAGCGCCATCCTTAAAACGGTCGCCGATCTTGTGGAGAGCCGCGACGACATCACCGGCGGGCATGTAGAGCGCACGCAGCACGGGCTGTCGGTGATGGTCGCCGCCCTGGAGGATCTGGGCCTTTACCGTGAGCAGATGGAGGATTGGGACATTCCGCTGCTCCTGCAATCGTCGCAGTTGCATGACGTGGGCAAAATATCCATCAGCGATCACATTCTGAACAAACCGGGAAAGCTGACCCCGGAGGAATTTGACGAGATGAAAAGGCACACGACCTTTGGCGTGGCGATTATTGAGAAAATTGAAACCAGCACGCCGGAAAGCGATTTTCTCAGGCACGCCAAGATTTTTGCCGGGACGCACCAGGAGAAATGGGACGGCTCCGGCTATCCCGCCGGGATTTCGGGGGAGGACATACCCTTGCAGGGGCGGCTTATGGCGATTGCCGACGTGTACGACGCCCTGGTGTCCGAACGGCCCTACAAAAAGGCGTTTTCCCATGAGGAGGCCGTCCGTATTATCGTGGAAAGCCGGGGAACCCATTTCGACCCGGTCCTGACCGACGTATTTCAGCAGGTGGCGGACCAGTTCCAGCGGGGCGGGGCTGACCCCCAGAGCAGGGCATGACCCGTCATTCCGGGCCTGATCCGGAACCCAGGTTCCTTGGTTTATCATTTTTGGATTCCGGGACAAGCCCGGAATGACAGGGGACAGATAAGCCCGGAATGACAGGGGGAGGGACATATATTGTGTATTGGTAATGTTTAGGCGCGTTTCCGGGCGGCCTGTGGCGGCGGGAGCCGCTGCTGCGGCTAGGGATACATTCACAACTGTAACAAAATGGATTCTGCGGATTCCGGGTCAGGCCCCGGAATGACGGGACGGCTTGCGTTCTCTTGTGTTCGTGTGGTATGTTGTATAGCGACGGCCGCCGCGCGGCCGAAAACAATGGAAACGAGGACACGATGTTGAAGAGGACGCATATGTTGAAACGGACGGTTTTATTGCTGCTGGCCGTTGTGATGGCCACGGGCCTCGCGGCCTGCTCAAAAAATGACGGCGCCGGACAGCCGGCGCGGGTTCCCGCGGAAGCGGCCGCGGACGGCGGGAGAACAGCGGCCAATCAGGAAAAAACGGCGGAAAACC
>JAISDM010000308.1 GCA_031264885.1 Peptococcaceae bacterium
CCCGGCGCCCTGGTGTGGGATCTGACCCCGGACGGGGCGCTTGCCGCGAAGGCGCGGCTGCGGCATCCCCGCCTGAACGTCCGGCGCCTCGTCTGGGCGTCGCGGGATCCGGACTTTCAGCAGCCCGCCTGTATGCTGGGCTGCTGGCTGCCGGAGTCCGCAAGCCTGAGCGAAACGCTGGAAGAACTCCAGATTAATGGATTCAATTTTGATGTGCGGGACAATGCGCACCCGTAGGGGCGGCATTCTGCCGCCCGGGACCGTCCGGAAACGGCAAAATCGCATCGTCAACATAATATATACCGTGCCGCGATTGTCGTGTAAAAAAATTCCCTTCTTGGGAGGGGTGGCATTCGCAGTCTGTATTACATTCCCCTCCCTCAGGAGGGGAATGACCCCGCCGGCTGCGCCGACACCCCTGCCTCTTCGGGTTAGGACACGGGCTCAGTCTGCGCGGCAGGCGCCGCGTCGTCTTCCTGCACGGCCATTCTGTGGCTGTAGACGTTGAGTACCCGGTAGCTTGCGCCGTGGTCCGCGTCACAGCTTGCGCCGCCGTCTTTGGCGGGGGTATATTCCACCCAATAGGTGATGATCCCGCGCCGCAAATGGCCGGAGAAGCTGCCGGCGCCCGGTTTTACTATTTTTTGCCCTGTTTGTTCGCAATGGGTGATGACGGCTTGCACGTCTTCCTCCAGGATCAGGTCGTCACTCATGCGTTGGGTCAGCGTTTCGTCCATCAGCAGCTTCATGGCTGTCCTTTCCTCTTCTTCCGCGGACGCGGGCGGCGGGGCGTCCCCGTATCGCGCTGACAGCGTCTGTTTCAGCGCGGCCCGGTTCTGCCGGCGTTGGGTGACGGTGGGCGGGACGCGGTTTGCGTCGTTCAATCCGAGCAGTACGTCCAAAATATGCAGACAGGGTTTCCCCGCGTGGGCAAAGATGTCCCGGCAGTTTGTGCAATACACGATGTAGGGCTTTTCGCTCTGGGCGGCGCGGGTATCGACGATCTTTCGCGCGTAGACGGGGTTGGCGGAATAAATCTGCCCGCCCCAGCTGCAGCACTGGGCTTCTCCCTGCCCGTGAGGCAGTTCTTCCAAGTCGAAGCCCATGGCGGCGGCCAGCGCGCGCACGCTCTGCTGGAGCGCCGGGTATTCCCGGCTGGCGCAAGGGTCAAATACCGCCGCCTGACGCGCGGCTGTGTCCCCGGATGAATCCGGCCCGGCAGGAGCGCCCGCCGCCTGACGCGCGGCTGTGCCGTCCGGTGAATCAACAGGAACCGGCGCGACCGGAACCGATTCGGCGGAATCGACCGCGCCCTCCGGCGAACCGGCGGGTAATTCCACGTCAGCCGCCGGCGCCCCGGCGGGGTCGGTTTCGCCGGCCGCGTACTGTTCCGCAAACAGCTCATAGATCATGCGGCAGGGAATCTCGGGCAGGTATTCCCGGAGCATGGTCTGACATGACGGGCACGCCAGCAAAAGCTCCGGCCGGCCCAATTCCTCCCACGCGGCGCGGAGGCCGGCCAGCTCCGACCCGTGCAGAACATCGTCCCCCGCCCAGATGGCGGGGGCGCCGCAGCAGCGCAGCAGCAGGGCGGCGCCCGGCAGCCGCTCCAGCAGGAGACGGTAGGTTTCCGTCACGTAGCGGGGGTCGGAGCCGCCGATCTGGCAGCCCGGGAAGAACGCGTACCGGGCCGCGGCGTCATTTTTTACTTCACTTTTTACTTTATCCGCGCCGGGCCGTAGAATCATCCGCGCCTGATCGCTGTTGGCAAACGCCATGTCCCGCAGCCAAAAATCATGGTACGCTTCCGGAAACGCGCCGGTGGCCTGGAGTTCCCGCCGTGTGCGCAGCAGGTAATCCCCCACGTCCACCCGCGCCGGGCAGATCTTCTGGCACAGCCCGCATTGATTGCAGGAGCAGATCTGACGCAGCGCCACCCGGCCGGTGAACAGGGGCGTGGGATTCATGGTGACGTCTACGTCGTCTCTCAGACGGAGGGGATAATTTTGATATTCCTTCAGCAGGCTGCAATGCCGCATACAGGCGGAACAGTCGCAGTTGACGCAGCGTTTGGCCTCTTCCACCGCTTCCTGTTTCGTGTAACTGTCTCCGGCGGGCTGTACAGGAGGGGTGAAGGTCAATTCCATGGCCGGCGCCGGGACGCTGCCTTTGGGAACATCATCCTGGGGCCTTTTGTGCCCGGTTTTGAGAAACCACTCGATTTCATGGAGTACGCCGGCGCCGTGCTGAATGGCCTCAATGGGCGTAACATCCGGGGGACAGCGGAATATCCTCTCGCCGTCCTGTCCCCCGCTCCCCGGCAGATCCACGCCGGAGGACACATACACGGCGTCTTCCGTCAAGGCGTTCAAATCTTCGATCTGTGTGTTCAATTCAAACACGCAGGAAGTCTCATGCTTGAACTGAAGCTCAATTTCCGGCAGGTAGATCTCTTCCGGCAGGAAGCGGGAGAGCCCGCCGCCGATTTTGCCGGTTTTTTCATACACGGTGACATCGTATTTCTTCGAGGCAAATTTGATCGCGGTGGTGAGACCGGACAAACCCGCGCCCACCACCGCGACACGCCACTCTTTTTTGGGAACGTTATAATTGACGGGCTCCCGTGACCGCGCGTAAGCCACACAGGCTTGCTCCAGCAGGTTCATGCTCAAAGGCGCGTCCGTTCCGCCGCGCACACAGGCGTCCTTGCAGGGCGCCGGGCAGAGGCGCCATACGATGTCCGGGAATATCACCGCGTTCCGGTATAAGCGGAACGCGGCGTCCATGCTGCCGCGCTGGAGTTTTTCAAAATAGGCGCGGATGTCAAAATCAAAGGGACAGGCGCGGGAACAGGGCGCCTGAGCGCCGTGAAAGCATAAGTCCAAGTTGTTTTCCTGACGCGGCTTGACCATTTCCATGCCGTTTCACCTCTTATCGCTTATCGCGAGGAACGTGCCGCAGAGGCGGCGGAATGCCGCCTCTGCGGTACCGAAAGGTTATCATTATTACATGTGGACGCCTTTCTTAACGTCTTCGTCCGCCATTTGGCCCACCGGATGGCTGATGATGTCTTCCATCTCGTCATAGAAATCGGACCCCAGGAAGTACTTGGCCGGTTTCGTGTCTTTGCCCTGAGACAGGGCTTCCAGGCCGGCCTTGATTTTTTCCGGACGGGCGGGCAGTTCATAGATACGCACGCCTGTGGCCGAATAGATCCCGTTGATGATGGCCATGTGTTCGCCGGACTGGAATATTTCGGACAGGCCGGAGGAACCGAAGGGCCCGCCTTCTCTAAGGTTGTTTTCCAGCCATACGATGTCCATTTTGTCCGGCACATCCTCAGCGTAGGAAATCCCAGCCGCCAGGATGTTGTTGTGTTTGGGCGCGTCGGTATAGTCTTCGCTGAGGGCATAGCCCACATCGTGGGACAGTCCGCCGTAACCCTGGCCCTCCGCGTTGAGATAGTTGCCGATCACGCCGGCGTCCACCCAGATCTTGAAGCTCAGGGCCTTCGCCTTGCCTGTCTGTGTGTTGACCGAGACCTCCGCGATGCACAGGGCGTAGATGCCGGTGGGGCTGCCGTCGCCCTCGCCGGTGTCCGGATCCTTGCCGCCCAGGTTCAAGCCTGAGATATCATAGTGGCCCAGATATCGGGTGGGGATGCTTTCCGCCGTCATTTCCGCGTGGGTGCGGTAGGATCCGTCCGGCTTGCGGGCGGCGTCCATCAACTGCCGGGCGGCGTCGATGATGGCGTTCCCTCCCATATAATGGCAGCGGCTGCTGGCCGCGATGCCGGTATTGGGACAGAACTTGGAATCGTTCAGATCCAGTATGATTTGATCCGGTCTGATGCCCATGGGTTTGAGCGCCTCCAGTGTGAGCACCGTGGTGCCGCCGTCGCCGCCCTGGCCTACGTCTTCCCAGGTATTGCAGACCCGGATCCGCCCGTCGGGCATCAGTTCCAGGCTGACCTCCGCCGAGTCGAAGGGCCCCGCCATCGGATTGAAGTACATGGTGGCGATGCCTACCCCGCGTTTGAGTTCCGGCGCGCTTTCTTTCTCCGCGAGGGCTTTTACCTCTTGATAATAAGGTCTCGCCAGATTATACATATTTTCGTATGGATAATGGTAAAGCGGACGGCTGTTTACCGTGAGATCGCCTTCCCGCATGATGTTCTGAAAGCGGAACTCAAAGGGATCGGCGCCTATCTTCGCGGCCATCATATCCATGACGGATTCCATGCCGGTGGTGACCTGCGGGAAGCCAAAACCCCGGTAGGCGACGCCCTGGGTATGATTGGACACCCCCATGCGGATCAAGCCGCGGACGCTGGGCACCTTGTAAGGCGTACCGAAGCAGGCCATCTTGCCCAGAATCGCGTCGCCGCCCTCCAGGTAGGCGCCGTGATCCGCGCCCACATCGTATTCCAGCGCCGTGATATAGCCGTCCTCATCGCAGCCGAGGCGCACGTTCATGTAGTCCGGCGTGCGCTTGCCGGAATAATGCATGAATTCTTCATAGGTCATGACCAGTGACACCGGACGTTCGACGGCTAAGCAGCAAATCGCCGTGATCGCGAAGGAGCCGGGATCGGTGGCCCAGCCGAAGCTGCCGCCCACACCGTTATGTACGATGCGGATTTTTTTTGAATCAAAACCGATGCCCTGGCCCATGGTCATCAGATTGGCGTAGATGGCCTGGGATTTGCAGTGGATGGTCAGCATACCGTCCTCGTCCATATAGGCTTGAACGATGTCGCCCTCGATGCTCAGATGCGGTTCTCTGGGCGTGCGGAAGCTGCCCTCCACGGCATAGGCCGATTCGTCGATGACCTCGTCCGACGGCGCCCCCTTGACCACAGGTTGGTAAATATATACATTCGGAACGCCTTCATGGATCGCCATAGCGTCCGGCGTGGCCGCGTCCAGAAAGTTGGTGTATTCGGGAAGCTTCTCATATTCCATCTTCACATGTTTGGCCGCTTCCCGGGCGTTCTCTCTGGTATCCGCCGCCACCACCGCGATGATGTCGCCGTATTTAAAAATTTTCTCATCCGAGATGATGGGCCTTGTGGGCGCGGGAGGCGCCACCGCCCGCGGGTGCATGAGGAACTGGTTGATCCGGTTGTTCCCCTTCACGTCCTTGGCGGTGATGACTTTTACCACGCCGGGCATCTTCTCGGCTTCACTGATGTCGATGTTCAAAATTTTGGCGTGATACCCGATTCTGGGCTGCACGATGGCCAGGTGCAGGGTTCCGTCGGGCATCTTCAGACTCACGTCCTCGCCGTAGTCCAGCGTGCCGCAAACCTTGGCCAGGGCGCTGGGGCGGGGCATCTTCGTGTTGTAATACTTGAATCCTCTGCGGTCTTCGGGTTCCTGGAATGTGATGTCCGCCATGGCCGCTTCCCCCCGCATCACTTTGGCGGCGGCCATTACCGCGTCTACCTGGGGTTTGTAGCCGGTACAGCGGCACGCGTTGCGGTGGCGCTGGAACCAGGCGCGGACCTCGTCCCGGGTGGGATCCGGATTCTCCAGCAGCAGCGCGTAAGCGGAGATGATGAATCCGGGGGAGCAGAAACCGCATTGTACGCCGCCGTAGGTAATCCATGCCTGCTGAAGCGGATGCAGGTACATGGGCGCGCCGAGGCCTTCGATCGTAATGATCTTCGCGTATTCCGGCACGGATTTGATCTTGCGGACGCAGCTGCGGACGACTTTGCCGTCCACCAGCACGGAGCAGGCGCCGCAGACGCCGATGCCGCAGCCGATCTTGGTTCCCGTGAGACCGATTCTGCGCAATACGCCGGCCAGTGTGTCTTTTTCCGGATTGCATACGATCATGCGATCCGCGCCATTGATGTTGAACCAGATTTTTCTCAATTGCATAAACAGTCCTTCCTCCTTACATTGTTTTACTTGCCGCGTTCCCATGGTTACAATCATGGATACAATAAAGGAATTCCCGCCCTTTTGGGGCTGCGGTGAAGAAAGGATGAGGGATGAAGCGGGCGTCAGCCGATCGGCGCCCAAACGCCGCCACACGCGGCGGGCGAAACTGTTTCTCAGCCTGAGAGCCGCGTTTTGCGCGGCTCCCGAAACCGCTGCGCCGGACACGCGTTAAATTAAACAGCGGCGCTATTTGTCTTCCAGCGTTATTTCTACTTCAGACATGCGCCCGCGGACAAGCGCTTCGTCGATATACACCTGACCGCATTGGGGACAGCGCGGAATATCCGCGTAAAACCAGTGGTTCATGTAAAAGAAAGTGGTCTTCTGTTCCTCCAGTTTCACCTGACATCGAAAACAAATTAAATCCTCATCCATTCAAACGCCCTCTTTATGCCGGCAGTCCGGAGGATCACTCCCGCGCGCGCGGGGAACAGATCTGACGTCGCGTGTAATCCCGCGCGCGGTCATATCCGGAACTGCGCAAAGCCTTTCTTCGATCTTAATACATCAGGGTACCGCCCGTCAATAGCCAAAGCTGTCTCAACTGCGATTCGCCGTGTGGCGCAAATACCCGGCGGAGGGGGAGGATGGCGTCCGGGTTAGGACACGGGTTCAGTCTGCGCGGCAGGCGCCGCTTGACTTCACCACGTGCCTGCCCCATCTCACCCTCCCTTCCTCGCCCACCGGGCGCGGTCGGGTTCGATGCCTTAC
>JAISDM010000029.1 GCA_031264885.1 Peptococcaceae bacterium
TAACCCGGAATGACAAAACAGGGGGCCGGAATGACAAGATATGATCGTTTCTGGACGGTCCCGGGCGGCAGGATGCCGCCCCTACGGTATAGGTATCCCCTGTGAACAGTAACAATTGAAGTTGTAATTTGATAAATTTTCCCTTGCCTGCATTGACAAATGAAGTTCGTGAATATACCATAAAATTACGACGGATAAATAGGGGGTAAATGACATGGCAAAAAAAGTTTTCATCACGGGCGCGAACAAGGGCATCGGCAAGCAGATCGCCCGTCAGATGGGGAAAAACGGATGGACCGTTCTGGTTGGGGCTCGGAACGAGGAGCGCGGCCTCGCGGCGGCGCGTGAACTCCTCGGCGAAAACATCGAAGCGGAATATTTGAATATTGATTTGCTGGATTCAAAGACAATCGCGGCGGCGGTTCAAACGGTCGAATCGCGGCACGCCGATCTTTCCATGCTCGTCAACAACGCGGCCATTCCGGGAGATATGCGGAAGCCGGGGTATGAATTCACGGTCGATGAGCTTCGGAACGTCATGGAAACGAATTTTTTCGGACCCTTTGAGCTGACGCGCCGCCTGCTCCCCACACTCGAAAAGAATAACGGGCGCGTCGTCAATGTCACGATACCGATAGGCGTACTGTCTTTCTTCAACCCATTCGCCTATAAAACCACCAAGGCCGCCCTGAATGTGATGGCTCAGAGTTTCGCGCAAAGCTTTACGGAAAAAAACAAGCCTATAGAGATTTTTTCCGTGATGCCCGGCGCGACGACGACAGACCTGAACGGTAACATTACAGGCGAACATGTAAAAACAGCCGAGGAGTCCGGCATCTTGATTGTGGGCTTCATTCTTGACGGGAAAAACCATAACGGCGAGGTAATTAACACAAACGGCGCCGTTGCGGATTACAACCGCGGATTGCTCTAAACAGGATCGCTTGCCGGCCGGATATCAAGGCTCGATCAAGGCCCGATAAATTCCGCGATGTCGTCGATCACCGCGTCCGCGACAGGGGTTCGGACATCGTATTCCTCGGAAATGCGCAAAAGAGGTATGTCTTCTCCCGTATACGCTCCAAAAAGGTGATTGAGTTCAGGATAGAGCGCGAACCGCGCGTCAGGATGCTGTGCCAGCGCCTGGCGCCAGCGGTCCAGATCCTCGGGCGGAACCTGTTTGTCGCGCCCGCCCTGCAGAATGAGTACGGGCCGCCCGTCCCGCGTGTGAAGCGCCGCCGGGTCAATCCCTTCAAAGGATCGGAGATACCATGCCGGCATGCCAAAAATCGTCTCGTTAAGCGCGTCCTCGTCGCTCATGCCGGAGAGTGTCTCCGCTTTTTTTGTCTCCGCCGCGACGAATTCACGCGCCGTTTCAATTTTTGCGCGGTCGGCGTCCGTACCGCCCGCCGCGCTCTGTTCCTCAACGATTCGCAAATTCTGCTCCAGAGCAAGTTCCCAAAGGCGCCGCGCGGTTCCCGCCATCACGATATATCCCGCCACAGGCGCGCGCTCCCCGATGTACGAAAGAAGGCCGGCGCCCAGGCTGTGCCCGGCCAGGTAGATACGATCCGCGTCTACCCGTCCGTCGCCGCGCAAGAAGCGTACCGCGGCTTCGGCGTCGTCCGTGATCTCATCCATAACGGTGAACTTCGCGTAGTCCTCACTCTCCGTGATTTCCGCTCCATAGGTATATGTCCGTTTGTCGTAGCGCAAAACGGCGACGCCGCGGGCCGTCAGCCCGTCGGCAATGTCCGCGAAAACACGGTTCGCGCCGATAGTCTCGTTTCTGTCGTGGGCTCCGGATCCGTGAATGAGCACGACTGCGGGGCATTTCTCCCCCGCTTCATCAGGGAACGTTAACAAACCCGAAATCGGATAGCGTTCATCGGCATAAAACGTAACCGCCTCGCCGATTTCCTCTGCGGATCCGCCGCCTGGGCCGGGCAGCGCCCCTTCGGAGAACAAAAGCCCCGCGACGCGTCCCTGTGTGTCGAATACCGTGCGCTGAATCAGTTCCCCCTTCGCGAAAAAAAGCTCCGCCAGCACAATTTTGTATTCGCCCGCGTCCGCGCGCTCGCTTTCGCCGGCGTGTGAAAACTCGCCATACGCGGCCGTGAGCTGGGTCCAGATTTCCTCCGCCGAGTCCTGGAGCAAGCCGCGCATGTTGTCGTCCATAAACGCGATGATCTTGCCTTTATCTCCGCTTATGAGCGTTTCCGTGAGCCGCGCCGCCGTCTCCTCGGGTGAGAAATTGTCTCCCGGCGTCGCCGCGGGCGCGCACGAGCCCAACAATATCGCGAATATCGCGCATAACAGCCATAATGAAAATTTACGTGTCACGTTCCAACCTGCCTTTCAAGTCCCGCGCCGCAAGCGCCAAGTCTTGGTACCTATGATAACAGATATATTATGATCTTTCAATAAGAAGGAGTGATGATGATGCGTAAATCCACAATTGCGCGCGTACTTTGCTGTTTCATCGCAGCGGCGGCTGCCGCGTGGATGACGGCAAGCCCTGTACACGCGCTGAACCGGACGCAGAGATCTGCTGAAGATGTCATTGACGCTGATGTGACATGGTATGATTTCGGGGATTATTCATCGTATTATATCAATTTCATAGACGGCGTGGGACTTTACGCGCTGAGCATGGGGAACCCGGACAGCGGCGTAAGCAAAACCGCCCTTGTGAACGCGAGAGGGGAGGTTGTGCTGGCGCCGGTCGCGTCCGACGGTTATTCTTCCTCGGGATACGGCGATTTCTTTTATACGCGCGACGGCGAGGATTATATCATGGC
>JAISDM010000049.1 GCA_031264885.1 Peptococcaceae bacterium
GGTAGGGACGCCCGATGCCGGGGTGATCCTTCGGCCGCGCCACCACCCCGTCAGGCGCAGTCTGTATGACTTCCCCTTCTTCGAAGGGGAAGTCATACAGACTGCGCCGTGCCACCCCTCCAAAGAGGGGAATTTCTTCGGCCTGCGAATCATGGCACGGTATATATTGTGTTAACGACGCGATTTTTGACATTTCCGGACGGGGACGGGCGGCAGAATGCCGCCCCTACGGCGCCGCGGATGATGCATATGTAGGGGCGGCGGTATTCTGCCGCCCCAGACTGTCCGAAAACGCAATAATCTTTGCAGCGAAACACAACCTGGAAACGCACCCGAATTATTTCCTGGCTTGTCTTTCGCCCGTCATTCCGGGCTTGTCCCGGAATCCAAAAATGACAAACAAAGGACCTGGATTCCGGGACAAGCCCGGAATGACAAAAAGGGGTGCCGGAATGACAAGATATGATAGTTTCCGGACGGTCCCAGGCGGCAGAATGCCGCCCCTACGGCGCCGCGAATGATGCGTATATGTAGGGGCGGCATTCTGCCGCCCGCATTTTGCCGCCTGTCTCTTCTCTGGCAGGCGCGATTATCTGAACCGCGAATCGGAGCAAGGGAAAATAAATTTCAACCGCAATCGGAAAGACGTGATATAATGACGCAATGGAAGATGTATGTCCTGACACATTCCGCGGCTTAAGGGCTGCATTTCAAGCTTGAAGAACGTGGGAACTCATGAGGAACAGCGCCATGGAGCGCATTGAGAGGAGGCAGACAATGAACGGCAATAATATGCCAGGCCCGGCGACCATCACGGAAACCGCCCGGGAGATCAGGATCCTTCGGAATGTGGATGTACTCGTTGTGGGCGGCGGTCCCGGCGGGGTTTCCGCCGCGGTGTCCGCCGCGCGGGGCGGGGCGAGTACCGTCTTGTTGGAACGTTACGGGCATTTGGGCGGTATGGCGACCGGCGGCTTGGTGAACGCCATTCCGGGGCTTTCCACGGTGGACGGCAGGCAGATGATCGCCGGATTGGTGCAGGAGACGATTGACCGCGTGGCGAAACGGGGATCGGCGCATATTTTGGATAAGCGTTACTGGGGAAAAAACGATCAGCCTCTGGTGGATATGTATATGGAGACGGGCTATAGCATATTTTTCCTGCGCAAGCATCCGGACGGCGGTCCCCGGTTGATCCACGGGGCGCTCATTGAGCCGGAGATTCTCAAGTACGAATTCAACGCGCTGTGTTCGGAGGCGGGTGTGGAAATTCTCCTGCATTCCTGGGGTACGCGCCCGATCATGGACGGCGAACGGGTAAAAGGCGTTTTTTTCGAGAGCAAATCAGGCCGTCAGGCGATTCTGGCCAAGGTGGTCATCGATTCCACCGGCGACGGGGACATCTTCTATCAGGCCGGAGCGGGTTATGACGGCCATATCGCGCCGAACCGCAGACACTCCAATCTCGCCCTCAGCTGTTGGATCGCCGGTGTGGACGTTGGGAAGCACGCCGCTTTCAGAAAAGAACACGCCGATGAGTATGCCGCGCTGATAACGGAGATGCGCGGAGAGCCGCCGAAGCGCCGAACCAGTCTGCTCCCCGGGATGTTTGCCTCGCCCGCGTATATGCTGGACGGTTATTTCCAGGATATCCTGCCCAACCACAAGGGCGTGATGATCGTTCAACCCCACGTTCACGCCGACGATCAGGCCGATGTGGAGGAGATGACCGACGTCAATCTGCGGCTGACAAAACGTCATGTGGATCATTGGGAGTTTATGCGCAAGAATGTTCCGGGCTTTGAGGACAGTTATATCGTTCAAACCGCGGCGCAGCTGGGAACTACGGGCGGCAGGCGCGTGGAAGGGGAGTACAGGGTCACGCTGGACGATTTGTTCTCGAATACCGTTTTTGACGATACGGTTGCGATTTTTCCCAATGTGGAGACAGGGGACAGCATCGTGTCGAACCCGCTTGTACATATCCCTTACCGCGCGCTTATCCCCAAGGGGATCGACGGTTTGCTGGTGGCGTGCCGGGGATTCTCCTCCTCCGAAGAAGCGAACCTGTACTGGAACCTCATTCCGCACTGCATGTGTCTAGGCCAGGCGGCCGGCGCGGCGGCCGCGCTCGCGGCGAAAGCGAACACGGGTGTCCGCGATGTGGACTACGGCGCGCTGCGCGGCCGTCTCGCCGCTCAGAATGTTATTTTGCCGGAGTGACAAAAATATGATCGTTTTCGGACAGTCTGGGGCGGCAGAATGCCGCCCCTGCGGATGCGTCATTGTTACATTTCTTTCGGCTGTCTCCGATTTTGCGTCTTCTCGTACAGCGCGCGGCGCGAAAATCCACAGAGCGCGGCGGTTTCCTTGGTCGTGAGTTCTTTGGCTCTCCAACGGGAATAAACCGTCTCGAAGTTCTCCGGAAATGGCAAGGGTTCCTTGCCGAACACCATTCCCCGGGCTTTCGCGGCGGCAATGCCTTCCGCCTGGCGCTGCAGCGTATTGTCCCGTTCCAGCTGCGAGGCAAAGGACAATACCTGCAAGACAAGATCCGCGATGAATGTGCCCAGCAAATCTTTGCAATATGTCGTGTCCAGAAGCGGCATGTCCAGCACACGGATGTCCACGCCTTTTTCCTGTGTGATGACGCGCCATTGTTCGATGATTTCGGCATAATTCCTGCCGAGCCTGTCAATGGACTTAATACATAGCAAGTCGCCGCGGCGCATATGCTTGACCAGCTGCTTGTACGCGGGCCGGTCAAAGTTTTTGCCGCTTTGTTTGTCGATATAAAGATTCCGCTTGGGAATCCCTAAAGGCGCAAGAGCTATGAG
Source organism: Peptococcaceae bacterium (assembly GCA_031264885.1). GTDB lineage: Bacteria > Bacillota > Peptococcia > DRI-13 > UBA5745 > JAISDM01. The sequence goes on from JAISDM010000049.1 coordinate 2,838, forward strand.
TTGTCTGTCCTCGTTTTGCTCCTTGCTTGACACCCGTATGTAACCGAAAGTTTTGTGTTGCATGACATCTCCTCCGTTAATCAGTTTGTAAACAGATTGTACGGCAAGAGATATTGATATTCCAGTCAGTTAATGGTATAAATATAGAGACAGGAGGCGTCGTCATGAAAAAATATGTGATTTCACTGGATCAGGGAACGACCAGTTCCCGTGCTGTCATACTGGACAAAGAGCAAAAAATAATCGAACTGTCGCAGCATGAGTTCCCCCAAATATACCCCAAAGCGGGATGGGTGGAGCATGATCCTATGGAAATTTATTCGTCGCAATATTCCGTAATGATGGAAGCCATCGCCAAAAGCGGCGTCGATATTCATGAAATCGCCGCCATTGGAATCGCCAACCAGCGGGAGACGACCATCCTCTGGGAGAAAGATACGGGAAGGCCGGTCTATAACGCCATCGTCTGGCAATGCCGGCGGACCGCCGATATCTGCGACGATTTGACAGCGCGCGGCCTCGGCGGATACATCAAGGAAAACACCGGGTTAATTATAGACGCGTATTTTTCCGGGACAAAGATCAAATGGATTCTGGATCATGTGCCGGGACTCCGCGAGCGGGCCAGGCGCGGCGAGATCCTGTTCGGCACGGTGGACTCCTGGCTGGTCTGGAAGCTCACAGGCGGCGCGGCACATGTCACGGACTATACAAACGCTTCGAGAACCATGATTTATAACATCAAAAAACTCGACTGGGACGATAAAATTCTGGAGGCGCTGGACATCCCCAGGCGCATGCTCCCGGAAGTGAGGAATTCCAGCGAAATATACGGACACGTACTCATAGAGGATGCGCGTGTGCCCATTGCCGGCATCGTGGGAGATCAGCAGGGCGCGCTGTTCGGACAGGCGTGTTTCTCCATGGGATCGGCCAAAAACACATACGGCACTGGCTGTTTCCTGCTTATGAACACGGGCGGAACCCCCTACGACAGCAAACATGGACTGGTGACCAGCATCGCCATCGGACTGGACGGCAAAATTCAATACGCGCTGGAAGGAAGCGTCTTTGTGGGAGGCGCCGTGATCCAGTGGATACGTGACGAACTGCGTTTTATTTCCGACGCGCGGGACGCCGAATACCACGCCAACAAAGTGCCGGATACCGGAGGCGTCTATATTGTGCCCGCCTTCACGGGACTCGGCGCCCCCCATTGGGATATGTACGCGCGTGGATGCATCGTGGGCATCACCCGGGGAACCAAACGGGATCACCTGATCCGCGCCGCTCAGGAGTCCATCGCGTATCAGACTTTGGATTTGATCGACGCGATGGAGAAGGACACAGGACTGACACTGAAAGAGATCAACGTAGACGGCGGCGCCAGCCGGGACGATTTTTTGATGCAGTTTCAGTCGGACATTCTGAACAAACCCTTGAACCGGCCGACCGGCAGCGAGACGACCGCCCTCGGAGCGGCTTACCTGGCCGGGCTCGCGACGGGCGTCTGGAAAGATGTCGGCGAGATCGAAAAACTCCGTACAATCGGCAAACAATACGCGCCGAATATGGAGGAAGCATACCGCCAAAAACTGCTGCGCGGCTGGCATAAAGCGGTTGGGCGCAGTCTGGACTGGGAAGAGCGGTAACCAAAAAAAGAAGGCCCGAACCCCCATACATACGGGTTCGGGCCTCTCTTTTTGCGGATCAAAAATTAATCGAAACTAAATTTGTACGAATCCAGTTTGTATTCTTCCCTCATCGCCCGAAGCATATTTTTCAAGCTGTCGTTCAGAGGGATGCCTTGCTTGCTTCTGGAGGTTTTGGCGATGTACTCCAGCTCTCCGGCTGTGTAGATTCTGTCCCGGCCGGGCATTTTTTTGGACGCCCTAAGCTCCCGCAGGATGTCCCCCGTGGTTTTTTTGAATTTATCCAGCTCCACAAAGGCGCTGATATCAATCACAATAAAGAAATGTCCCAGACCGTAGGGGATCTTGTTCCCGTTTTCGTCCGCGCCGCTCAGCGCTTTCAGGAAGCGCCCCTGCTGCAGGGCGGCGGACATAATCTCCACGGCGGTCGCGTATCCGTATCCTTTGTAGCCGGCGGTTTCATCCCCGATTCCGCCCAGCGGGGTCAGCGCGGAGGTTCCGTCTGTCAGACCTTTCAGCGCCACGGACGGATCGGTTTCGCTCTTTCCCTCCTGGTCGATGACCCAGCCCTCGGGCATGGTCTTGGATATCCGCTCATAATGCTCAATCTTGCCCCTCTGGGAAACGGCGGTGGCGCAGTCCAGCACAAAGGGAAACGCCTCATCCGAAGGAATCCCGATGGTCAGGGGATTCGTGCCCAGCATATTCTCAACGCCGAATGTAGGCGCGATAGACGGTCTCGCGTTGGTTCCGGTCATGCCGATCATGTCCGCCCCGGCCGCCATGGTGGCGTAATAGCCCGCGATCCCATAATGCGTCGAATTACGGACGACAACCATGCCCATGCCGTATTTCTTGGCCTTGTCGATGGCCATTTGCATCGATCTTTTGCCAATGACCTGTCCCATACCGTCGTGCCCGTCGACGACTGCCGTCGTGGGGCCTTCCCGAACCACCTCAAACCGCGTGACGGGGTTCTGGATGCCGTCCTTGATCCGGTCAATATAAATCGGCTTAAACCGGCCGATTCCATGAGAGTCGATGCCCCGCTTGTCCGATTCGATCAAAACCTCGGCGCAGACCGCCGCGTCTTCCGCCGGCACACCCACTTTGATAAAAACGTCTTTCATAAAGGCTTCCAGCTTGTCCGAACTTTCATACACGATGTTCAATGCCACTTTAACAATCCTTCCTTTCGGTCAAAAATTTCGGTTTGCCATATAAATATTCCCGCCGCCGGGCAGTTGAAGTATACCATAAATCCAAAGTGATGGAAAGGCAAACTTGAACTCAAAGTCTTGACATATGTCGCCGGATTACATTATTATTGAAAGCGTCAGGGCGGCAAAATCTAACAAATCCTTACAAAGCCGCGAGCGGGAGAAACAGAATATGCTGAAAAAAATCAAAGATCGCATGTATTTCTACCTAATTTCCGAAGATACGCCCATGCACGGCCGTTTGTTCAACATGATTATGCTGCTTTCTTTCGCGGGCAGCATCGTCGGCTCCATCGTCACCTTGGTTGAATCGACGTCGCTGATGACGGTAGCGGCCACCGCCTGGCTGCCGTTCACCCTTCTGTTGGCGATCGTCTTCGTGAATAAAACACAGAATTACAGATTGGGCAGCCTGCTGGTATCGGTTACATTCTGCGTGATCGGCTTTCCGTTTATCTTTTTCTCCAGCGGCGGGATTTACAGCGGTATGCTGGCGTACATGCTGCTGGGCGCCGTCGTTATCTCCGTTTTGCTCAACGGCGTGGACTTCATCGTTCTGATGGGGGTTTACATCACCGTCACCATCGCCTCTTTTTTTATACAAAGCTCCGGACTGATTTTGGTGACGCCCATTGAGCCGGAAATCCTCATCTATATGGACGTCGCCGTGTCTTTTCTTGTCGCCAGTCTTTTGATCGGTCTCGTGTTAAAGTATCAGCAGCGGGAATACGTCAGCGCCCAGAAGGCGGCCGAGGCAGCCTCCCGATCCAAAAGCGATTTTCTCTCAAACATGAGTCATGAGATGCGCACGCCCATGAACGCCATCATCGGCATGACCGCCATCGGGAAATCGGCCCTTGATATGGAGCAGAAAGACTATGCTTTCAAGAAAATTGAGGACGCCTCCACGCATTTGCTCGGGGTCATCAACGACATACTGGATATGTCCAAAATAGAGGCCAATAAGCTGGAACTATCTTTCTCGGAATTCGATTTTGAAAAAATGCTCCAGAAGACGGTGAACGTGATTAATTTCCGGGTAGACGAACGGAAGCAGAATTTTACCGTACATATCGACAAAAACATCCCGCGCAGCCTGATTGGCGATGATCAGCGGCTGGCGCAGGTCGTTGCCAACTTGCTTTCCAACGCCGTGAAGTTCACGCCGGAGGGCGGCTCTATCCGCCTGAACGCGGATTTGGTCAGAGAAGAGGAAGGCGTGTGCGTCGTACAGATTGAGGTCTCCGATACCGGCATCGGCATTTCGGAGGAACAGCAGGCGATGCTGTTCACTTCCTTCCAGCAGGCCGAAAACAGCACATCGCGCAAATTTGGCGGCACAGGACTGGGCCTCGCGATCTCAAAGCGCATCGTGGAGATGATGGGGGGCAAGATATGGATTGAATCCGAACTCGGCAAGGGCGCCGCGTTCATTTTCTATATTCAGGCGCGGCGCGGTTCGGAAGAGACGCAGGGACGGCTGAATCCGGGTGTAAACTGGAAGAACATCCGGATACTGGCGGTGGACGACTCCTCGGAGATGCGGGAGTATTTCCGGGAAATCATACAAAGATTCGGCGGCGTCTGCGATGTCGCCGCCAGCGGCGAAGAGGCCATGGAGCGGGTGAAGCGCGACGGGCCTTACGACGTCTACTTTGTGGATTGGAGTATGCCGCCGGGCATGGACGGAGTGGAACTCGCGCGCAGGATCAAGGCATATGAGACCGATAAATCCATCGTCATGATGATGTCCTCCACGGAATGGAGCGCGATTGAGGAGGAGGCGAAGCAGGCGGGGATCGACAAGTTCCTGCCGAAACCGCTGTTCCCTTCCGATATACTGGACTGCGTCAATACATGCTTAGGCATCGGCAGTCTGCCCTCGGAAACAGACGGTTCGGCGGATGAAACGGACTGCTTCAAGGGCTTCCAGATTTTGCTGGCCGAGGATGTGGAAATCAACCGGGAGATTGTGCTGACCCTGCTGGAGCCTACCGGGCTGGTCATCGACTGCGCCTTGAACGGGGTGGAAGCGGTCCGGATGTTCAGCGATCAGCCCGAGCGGTACCATATGATTTTTATGGATATCCAGATGCCGGAAATGGACGGTTATGAAGCGACGCGAACCATTCGCGCGCTGAATGTATTCAACGCCAAAACCATCCCCATCATCGCCATGACCGCCAATGTGTTTCGGGAGGACATCGAGAAATGCCTCGCGTCAGGCATGAATGACCATGTGGGCAAACCGCTGGACATCAATGAGGTCATCGCCAAGCTCCATGAATATCTGGAGAAAACGGACGATCGTCCGTCCGCGCGGTCGGAGACCGCGGCGCAAACGGATTCCGCGCCGCCGGAGACCGCGGCGTCCGAATGGAAGTATGGGGTGGCGTGGAGCCGTGAGCTTGAAACCGGGAATGAAGCGATCGACGCTCAGCATAAGGAACTGTTCAGATTGACGAGCGACCTGGCGGACATGTGCGGCAAAGGTCAGGATTCCGAGGCGCTGGGCAAAGCGCTGGATTTCTTGGCGTCGTACACCGTAAAGCATTTTGCCGACGAAGAATCGCTGCAGCTGAAATACCGTTATCCCGATTATGAGAATCACAAGAAGCTCCACGATGATTTTAAGGAAACAGCGACGCAGCTGATCGCGGAATACAAGGCCAGCGGCTCCGCCGACGAACTGAGCAATAAAGTCTATTCCGTCATCGTCCACTGGCTGGTGCGCCACATCAAGGGCGAAGACGCAAAAATCGCCGCACACATACGAAACTCCGCGGCCACGTCCGCGCGTCAAAATCATTGACAAAAATCTCCGAACCTGTATAATAAATATAAAGAGGCGCCGCCGACAGACGGTTCGCCCCCCGGAGTGCGAAATAGCCGCGATGCTTAGGGGTGCTTAGCGGCTATTTCTTCTTGCAAGCCTGGATGACCAGGGACACAACACCGATGATCACAAGGCAAAATGTAAGCAGTTCGAGCCAAGTAACCATGAGCAGCCCCCCTTTCATGTCGGAATGGAGGGCAAAGAACGTCCTCCTGATAGGTAAGTGAGTAGTATCGGGAGGGCGTACCGCTTGCCGTTTTACCGGCAGCGCCATACTTATATAATAACATACAATCTTACATAATTCAACATAAAATACAAAATAATACTACGATCAAAATCCTTGACAAATCAGAGCCACAGATCATATAATTATAAATATAGAGGCGGCGCTGCCAGCAGGCGGTCAGTCCTCCGTTATTGTTGTGAAATAGCCGGTAACTTGGTGGGTTAGGCGGCTATTTCTTTTTATTATTGTCTCTGGATTGCCAGAGGGCAATAATGCCGATGACCGTCTGA
>JAISDM010000093.1 GCA_031264885.1 Peptococcaceae bacterium
CAGCATTCGCTGGTTAACTGGAAAACATTAAGGGCCAAAGCGTCGGAGTTCCTCAATGAAATCGGTTTTGGCAGCATTAGTCCGTCCGCCCCGGTTTCCCGGCTCTCCACAGCATACCAGCAGGTCGTTGAGATTTGCAAGGCGCTGTCCAGAAACGCGTCTATATTGGTGTTGGACGAGCCGACCTCCGTTCTGACCATGAAGGAGGTTGAACAGCTTTTTGCCCTGCTCGGCAAGCTCCGGGCCAGAGGGGTATCCATAATATATATCTCGCACCGGCTGGAGGAGATTTTTCGAATGGCCGACAGGATTACGGTCATGAAAGACGGAATGTATGTGGATACGGCCGATACCTCCGAAATCAGCGAGACGCAGCTGGTCAATATGATGATTGGCCGGGATCTGGAGGATTATTTCCCCAAACGGGAACCGAAAATCGGGGAAACCGTCCTGAAGGTGGAAGGCGTCAGAGCCGGTCAGGCGGTGAAAGATATCTCCTTTGAGGTGCGTGAGGGCGAGGTTGTAGGTCTGAGCGGGCTGGTCGGTTCGGGGCGCACCGAGGCGATCCGGGCGATGCTGGGGATCGACAGGCTGGACGCCGGCAAGGTCACGCTGAGGGGCGCTGAGATCAAAATCAAATCCCCCAAGCACGCTTTCTCATTGGGCATCGGTTTGCTGCCTGAGGACCGCAAGATCCAGGGGGTGATTTTGACCATGCCGATCAAGCACAACATGACCCTGTCCTGCCTCCGGCGGTTTTGCAATAACATCGGCGTTTTGCGCCTCAAAGAGGAGGATCAGTTTACACAGGATTTTGCGCGGAAGGTGTCCCTCCGGGCCACGTCGCTGATGGATAACGTCGGCGCCCTCTCGGGCGGAAATCAGCAAAAGGTGGCCATCGCGAGGCTCCTGGCCTCCGGCTGCAAGATCATGATTCTGGATGAGCCTACCAGGGGCGTGGATGTCGGGGCGAAGATAGAGATATTCAACCTCATCAACGAGATGGTGGCCCAAAACTACGCGGTGGTGATCGTCTCCTCCGAAATGGCGGAAATCATCGGCATGTGCGACCGGGCGGTGGTCATCCGGGAGGGTGTGAGCGTCGGGACGCTGGATAAAGATGGATTAAATGAACAAAACATTATAAACTATTCGATGGGGGTGGCTGCAAATGCCTAATCAAAATGGAAAACCATTGGGAAACGCGGCTGGCGGAACCGAGATTTTGGTCGGCGCGAGGAAAATGACCCCGAGCATGTTCATCCTTGAGTACAACGCGCTGATTATTCTGGTTCTGTTGGTCGCCGTGTCCAGTTTCATGTCGCCTATTTTCCTCAGCTGGAACAATGTGGTGAACGTACTCCGGCAGCAGAGCAGTTATCTGATTATCGCCATGGGAATGCTGATGTGCCTGCTGACCGGCGGCATTGATCTGTCGGTGGCCAGTACCGTCGGCTTCGGGAGTATCATGATCACTCAGCTGGTGGTCAACAATGATATGGCTATTATACCGGCGATATTGATTACGCTGGCGCTCTGCGCCGTGATCGGTATGATCAACGGTTCCCTGGTGGCTTACTTGAATATGGCGCCTTTCATCGTTACGCTGGCCATGGATTTTGGCATAAGGGGCGTGGTCTACATCATCAGCAGGGGCATGAATATCATGCTCTCCCCCAAGGATTCCGATCCCTTGCTTCAGAGTTTTATGAATTTTGGCCAGGGCGGCGACCCGCTGATCGGGATTCCGTGGAAGGTCTATCTGACGGTTGTGATTGTCCTGATCTTCTGGTTTGTCTTGCGGTACACATCCTTCGGCAGGCTGATAACCGCCACCGGCAGCAACCCGGTCGCCGTCACGCTGGCCGGTATCAATATCAAGAAGTACCGGTTCTCCGTCTATGTCATATGCAGCTTTCTGGGGGGGCTGGCGGGCGTCCTGACCACGGCCAGCAACGGCGCTTCGTCGCCTAACACTGCCACCGGCGACTACGCCATGACTGCCATCGCCGGCACCATTTTGGGCGGGGCGGACCTGGCGGGCGGGAAAGGTTCGGCCGGTTTCACCGTCATGGGCGTTTTCATTTTCGGACTGATCAGCAACATTCTGAATCTGAGCAATGTTCCCGCGTATCCCCAGCTGTGCGTCAAGGCCGTCGTCATTATTCTTGCTATTTTTATGCGGAGCGTCATCAATAAGAATAAGTGAGGATGGGTCAATATGCCGCGGCTCCGGCAACGCGCGGGCCGGGCATTTCATATAGAGAACGGCCGTCATTTTTAACATTTAGGAGGAGGAGAAATTTATGAAAAAGCTGTACAAACCCATCGTCTGTATTTTGTCTGTTTGCCTGCTGCTGGCTCTGGCCGGATGCGGCAGCGCGCCGGCGAACAACAGCAGCACCACTTCCGGCAGCGGATCGCCGGCGGAAGCGTCGACTTCCGGCGGTACGGAAGACACCCGTTCCGCGAGAGACAGGGTCTATGAACTCATGGATCAGTACCCGCTCGCTTTCAACGGGGTTCCGCCCAAGCAGCTCGCGGACAGAACCGGTGTGGTCAAGGGATTCCCGGTGGAGCAAAAAAGCGACATAACCATCGGCTATGTCACAGGCAGCGTAGGCAGTCCGTTTTTCACCCAGATGCTGTCTTATTTAGAACAGGCCACTCAGGAAGCGGGATATAATTTCAACTACCAAGTATGGGACTTCAACAATGAGCTCTGTGTCCAGCAATTGGACGCCTATATCTCCCAGGGTGTGGATGTTATTCTGGCCAACGCGGACGTGCAGTATTGCGGGCCCACCTTTAAGAAGGCCGCTGAAGCGGGCATTCCCGTCATCGCGACGTCTAACCAGCAGATCGCGTCCGAGGGCAATGTCATCACGGATATCATCTCCAGTTCTTATAAGTCCGGCTGGTATGTGGGCGAATATACGGCCCGCCAGATTTACAAAACCGGCGATGTGCTCAAGATGGGCGCCGTGCTGATTCAGCTTGGCACTGGCGACACCGAAGGCAGAGGGAACGGCTTCATCAGCGGATTCCTGTATGGCGCGCGCGACATCGACGGATCCCCTTATCCCACCAAATGGGACGCTATGCTGGACGGCTATGAGATCTGGTCGAACTTTACCAACAGCGGCAGGTACGACGCTTCCGACAAGGGGCTGAACCTGGTGGGATACGGCCAAACGCCGAACGGCAGCTCGGACGCGCCTGGCGGGCAAGCGGCCGCGAATGACCTGGTCACCGCCAATCAGGATATGGATTTGCTGTACGTTGAATGCGATCCCATGTGGCCCGGCGTGGACGTCGTCCTCAAGCAGCATAACCTGAAAGCCGGCACGGACGTCAAGATCGCCTGCCCGGCGGACGGCACCAAGGAGGGCATGGAAGCGATTCAGCGCGGAGAACTCATCGCCATCGGCAATAACAGTTCTACCATGAACGCTATTGGAATGATGACCCTTCTCCGCAACCTCTTTGAGGAAGGGAAAGACCTGAACAACATCACGCCCAACACCTTTACCCCCACCGTCGCCATCACAGCGGAGAACGTAGATGAGTATTACGATCCCGCAAAACCGTTGGCCGAAGGTATGCCCTATGAATTCCAGACCGTTGACGAATACAACGCCTCGGTCAGCGATACCGCCGACCCGTTTTGATCATATTCCGACCGTCGGGCCGGAGTTTTGAGGCGTTTGTGAGTTAAGCAATGAATCCAAAAACGTGAAAATTCCCCTCTTGGGACGGGGCGGTGGCGCGGTCGAAGGAACCACCCCTGCCCCTCCCTGGAGAGGAATAAAAGACGCAAAATTTCTGAAACACGTTGCGGCGCGTTGTTTGGAAATGCGCGTCTGTCAAGGACGGGCGGCAGAATGCCGCCCCTACGGATG
>JAISDM010000173.1 GCA_031264885.1 Peptococcaceae bacterium
CAGGAACTGCGCGATGTTCTGGCTGCACAGAGCGACAGAGATGGCCATGGGCGCCGAGGCCGCGTCCACCGCGTTGGTCACATGCACCATCATATTGGGTATCGCGGCCGAGAAAGCCAGTCCGCACAAGAAACAGCCGAGATAAACCACCGTGATATCCGGCGCGTACGCCATCAGCATATAACTCAGGAACAGCGCCGCGAACGCCGCGGTCAGCGTCTGGCCCCGGGTGATTTTGACCAATCCCGCATACAAAGCCCCCATGACAAAGCCCCCGAGAGAAAACAGCATCACGGTCTGCCCCGCCTGCGCCGCGGTTCCCAGCCTGTGTACATCAATAAAAAACGAGATAAACGTGGAAAAAACCTGGCCGCTGATAAAAAACATAAATAGCATCAGCGTCCACCATACAAAGGCCCCCGTCAGCACGCCGGTCTTCTTCCCGGCGCCGGCGGTCGCGCCTCCCCCGGCGCCTTCGCCCGAGCCCGCGCCGATGACCCCGGCGCCTTCGCCATCGGTCGCGCCACCCCCAGAGGCGGCGGCGCGCCCGGGGGGTTTCTCCATGGGCAAAAATAACAAGACACAGATCAAAGAGCCCAGGCCCAATAAATACACATAAAACACCTTGTCCCAGCTGATATCCGCCAAATAGCCGCCGATTAGCACCATCCCCGCGCAGCCCAGCATGGAAGCCGAAGCCTGCTGCCCCATCACCTTCGCCCGCTCATCCCCCTGAAAATACTCCGCGATCAGCACCGTGGACAGAGGCTGCAAGATCCCCAGCCCAACCCCCAGCACAGCCCGGAGTCCCAATATAATCGAAAAAGACGAACAGAAAGCCGGTGCCGCGCCGCCGGCCAAGTAACAGAGGATGCCCGTCACTACCAAAACCTTCTTCGAGACAAATTCCTGCAGCTTCCCCATGGCCAGCGCAAAAGGAATCATCACGATGCACGGCAGCGAAATTAACATCTGAATGGCAGTCTGCGGCTCCCCCGCGAACCTCTGCCCGATCACGGACAGCCCGCCGGATATACCGATGGCGCCCATCATCAGCGCCGAAAAACTCAAGACCGCGATTTTAATCTTCAGCCGGTTCATCAGCCCTCATCAGCCCTCCTTCGGCGCCTTTCGGCGCGCCAAACGCGCGATCAGGAACACCGTCGCCAGCACAGCCGCGGAAATCACCCGGTATCCCATATCATAATCAAACCGCTCCGCCACATTCCCCATCATGACAGAGCCCAGAACCACAGACAGATCCACCCCCACGAAATACGTGGCGCTGGCCGCCCCGTGCCGCTCCGGCTCCACCTGGCGCACCACCGAAGTCTGGATGGTGGGCGTCGCGATTCCATAGCCCAGACCGAGTATTACGCCGGCCGCCGCGAGATAGACGAAAGACTGCGCCATGCTGATGATCCAAAGGCCGGCGGCGCACAATACCGCGCAGGGATAAAGAATCCGCTGATAAGGCAGCTCATCGATCCACCGGCTGCTAAAAATACGCGTCGCGATAAGAACAACGATATGGATCGTAAAATAAAACCCCACCGCCTGAATGCCCCTTCCCCTGGCAAACACCACGAGGAAATTGCTCACCGCCGTATGCCCGCACATAAAGATGGCTCCCACCACCGCGATTCCGACCGCTTCCTTCGCGAAAATATTGTGAAAGACAAATTTCTCTTTCGAGCCTGTTGTACCCTGGCTGTTCAACGCGAGACTCAGACAAACAGAGAACAGGACAAAACTCGCCGTCGTGTAGAACACTGCGGAATAACCCAGCGCGTCCGCTACGGAAAGCCCGATAACCGGAGCGATGGCCTGATTCCCGATGGTGCTGATCCCATAGAAACCGATCCCCTGCCCCAATTTATCCTCAGGCAAAGTCTGCACAATGGAAACCATAATCAGCGTGGTGGTAATCCCGTACATAAACCCCTGAATCAGCCGCATGACAATCAGCAAATAGATATTCCTGCTCAGCGACATACAGAAAATAACCGCCGCTATGGCCGTCTGCACGATGCAGATGACCTTCTTTCTCTCAGCGCGGTCCGCCACAATCCCGGCAAAAGGCCGGATCAGCAGCGAAGAGAAAGAAGCCGCGGCGGCCAGATAACCCAGCTGACTCTCCACCGCGCCCATATTGGAAGCGTACAGAGGCAGAATAGGCGTCAGAATCTGCGTGCCCAGCGACGAGACCGCGTTAATGATCAATAAGATAATATAATCTTTACTCCAAATTGACAATGAGCCGACCTTCCCTCGAAATCTATAACGCGATTCGCGTTTGGAGATACGCACCCGTCAAAGACGGGCGGCAGAATGCCGCCCCCTACAGACGCATTGTTCACGGTACCGTAGGGGCGGCATTCTGCCGCCCGGGACCGTCCGAAAACAACAAAAGTTCGGCCTGTGCAATTGTGCGCATCCGTTCCCTGTCATTCCGCTCCATCGTATCTTGTCATTCCGGGCTTGACCCGGAGTCCAGGTTCCCTCTTTTGGATTCCGGGTCAAGCCCGGAATGACAGGGAACAAATGTGCCTGCCACCCCTCCCAGGCCGAAATTTTTCCGAGCCACGAATCGCAGGGCCGCAAGGCCGCGCTTGAATCCAAGCGCGGCCTTAGAACCAGTGCAACCATAATAATTTGCGCTTCTCGCTTGCCCTTTTGCCGCCCGCTTATTTCAGCGTCTTCTTGAAATAATCCACAACGGCGGTTACGTCATAGCCGTACTTCTTGCGCTGTTCCGGGCCGCTGCCGAATCCGGCGTATACCTGCGGAATCCCCAGCCGCTTGAACGTCTTGGGAACCACCTTATTGTCCACGAAGAAATCGGATATGGTACTGGCCAGCCCACCGTACATCAGATGATCCTCCAGAACCAGCACATTCCCGGTCTCATCGACGCACTTTTTGATCAGTTCCTCATCCACAGGCTTGATGCAGTACATATCCGCCACACGCACATCAATGCCCTCGCCTTTCAGGATCTCGGCGGCGTCATAAGCCTCCCCCACCATCTCCCCATGGCAGAAGATGGTGGCGTCCTTGCCCTCTCTGGCAATCGCGCCTCTGCCGATGCCGAAACTCCGCGCGTCTTGCTCATACATTACCCGGTCCTTCTTGCCTTCAGCCAGACGCATGAACATGGGACCCTGATGCTCCATGCTCAGGATAAGGATATCCCGGATCATCAAAGGATCGCTGATAGAGAACACCGTCATATTCACAAAGGATTTCATAATGGCGATGTCTTCCATCGCGTTGTGGGTGGAACCGCCGCCGGAGGTCAAACCGCCGCCGGTGCCGATGATGCGCACATTCAGGTTCTGATAGCAGATATCCGTGCGCACCTGTTCGGTGGCCCGCATGGAAAGGAACGGGATCATGCCCATGACGATGCAGATATTGCCTTCCAGCGCCAGCCCGGCAGCCACGCCCAGGCAATTCGCCTCCGCGATGCCCACATCCACGAAGCGGTCAGGAAATTCTTTCTTATAGCCGCCCAGCGCCCCGCCGATATCCGGGGTCAACACCCACAAATTATCGTGTTTCGCTCCCAATTCAAGAACCGTGTCGCCAATGACGCTCCGTCCGGAAAAGAAATCCCCGAAATTCAGTGTGATTGCCATTATTTTGCACCTCTTTCCTTATCCCACGCGTCGTTTACATCCTTCAGCGCCTTGTTCATATCCTCTTCGCTGAGCATACCCGCGTGCCAGCCGATGTTCCTCTCCATGAACGACACGCCCTTGCCCTTGACGGTATTGGCCACAATCGCCTGAGGCTTATCGGTTTCATTCGGCTTCTTCAAATGATCCAAAGCGTTTACGATTTCTTCCATATTATGACCGTCGATTTCCGTCACGTCCCAGCCAAAAGCCTTCCATTTGTCCGGATAGGGATCCATCTTCATGGATTCCTCAGAGAAAGAAGTCATCATCTGTTTGTTTCTGTCTATGACGCCGATTAAGTTCCCGAGATCTTTGGCGTGAGCCGCCATCGCGGCCTCCCAGATAGAACCCTCGCAGGTTTCGCCGTCGCCCATGTAGCAGAATACCCTGTGATTCTGTTTCTTTTGTTTGGCCGAAATCGCCATGCCCACCGCGATGGAGAGCCCGTGCCCCAGGGAGCCCGAGGAGGTCTCCACCCCCGGCAGCCGCACCTTGCACGGATGCATGCCATACGCGCTGTCCAGCTTGCCATAGGTCTTCACAATGTCGTCATAATTGAAAAAGCCCTTATACGACATAGCGGTATACATCGCCATCGCGCCGTGACCCTTGCTCAGTACAAACCGGTCTCTTGTGGGCAGCGCGATATCGGACGAGTCCACGTTCAGCCCGTAATTATAAATCGCGATCATTAAATCGGTCATGGACAGATCGCCCCCGATATGCAGCACCCCTCCGTAAGTGCCGCAGAGCGTGAGCAATTTGACGCGCATATCGTGAGCCAGTTCCTTCAGATGATAAATTTCCTGTTGCGTTGCCATTGACTTGCCTCCTTTGATTCTTTGAATTTAAGATTCTTTAAACAATACTACTCAAGATCCGGATTGCATTTGACCAGAATCTTGGGGTATTTGCCCGTCATATGAGCGTCAAAAGCCGCCGGAGCGTCGTCCAGGTCAAACACCTTTGAGGTCATATCGTCCAAGTCCAGTCTCCCGATGACCTGAGCGGTACGGCTAAACGTATATGGGGACACAAAGATGCCGGTCATGGTGACTTCCTTCATGTACAGCATATCCCACATATTCACCGGCATATTGTAATCTCTCGCGTACTGCGCCACATAAATCAGATTGGCGTAAGGCGCCGCCAGGGCTTGCATCGTCTCCGCCGATTTGGGAACCCCCGAGACCTCAAACAGAATGTCAAAACCGCGTCCGCCCGTAATCTTCAGCGCTTCCTCCTTGAGATCCTGAGACAAAGGATCAATCGTATGCTTCGCGCCGTACTTGACCGCGATATCCCTTCTGGCGGCGATGGGCTCGCTGATGGTCAAATTCGCCGCGCCGTAAAGATTGGCCAGCTGCAGCGTCAAGAGACCGATGGGGCCGCCGCCCAGCACGATGACGTTTTGCCCGAACTTAATATTGGATTTGTCCATGGCGCGGACAGCGATGGATACCGGTTCCAGAATACATCCGGTCTTCAGCGATACATCGTCCGGCAGCTTCACCGCCTGCTTCTCATGCCAGATCAGGTATTCGGCCATTCCCGGTTCCCCGCCGCCGTGCCGGCAGAACTGCTCCATGCCGTTGGTGCAATAATAGCAAGTCCCGCAGGTACTCCTGAAGTTCCCGGATACCCGGTCGCCCACTTTGAATCCGTTGATGTCCGCCTTCGGCCCGACCTCAGCCACCACGCCGGAGATTTCATGACCCATACCGAAGGGAGCGGGCCTGCCAAAGATACCCTCCACAGAATGGGGATCCGATCCGCAGATGGCGCAATAAGCCACCTTGATCAGAATTTCACCCTCATTGAGTTTCCTCAAAGGCATATCGCAGACTTCCACAATCCCCTTCTTCGCCGGGTCCGGATCCTTCAAACTGCCGATCCTTGTCGTCATAACAACCTTCATATGTTTATCCTCCTTTTAATTTAATCCCACAACTCAATCATATTGCCGTCCGGATCCTTAAAAAAGATCCAATGCCCCGGTTCAGTAGGCATGCGCTTCTTCGGCGGGAAAAAAAACTCGATTCCGTCCGCCTTCATCCGCTCATACAGCTCCGGAATGCTCTCCACCTTAAAGGCCAAGTGATGATAGCCCGTCTTCTGCCATTCGGCGGGACCCGCTTTTTCCACATTTGAGAATTGAAAAACCTCCAGCACAACGCCGTCTTCCGACTCAAGCATCGCCATATCCGAATAGACGCCCTCCGGCTGGCGGTACAGCGCATCGCTGTCGCTGATGAATTCCTTGGGGAACCGGTGCGCCATATTCTTCTTAAATCCAAAATACTTCGTGTAAAAATCCGCGGTTCTGTCAAGATCGGACACAGTCAGGCCAAAGTGCATAAACGTGGTTTTCGCCATTTTCATTCCTCCTTTTTGAAACTCTGTTTTCTTCCATCGAGCAAGTGATACGCCAATCCCCCGAGCAGCGCCATAAAAAATCCGGTGAGAAACAGCCCGCGGAACCCGATCCAAGGGATCAGAAGTCCGGCGATCATCGGCCCCGTCGCGCTGCTCAGATCAATCGAGAAGTAATAGGTGGCGTTCGCGAGCCCCAGCCGGCGCCTGGGTACGATTGAATTCGCGAAAGCCATGGTACCGATCTGTATCGTTCCAAAGCCCATTCCGAACACAGCCGCCGCCAGAAGCAGCGTCGCCGCGTGATAACTCTGGCTTAATATCAGAAAACCGGCCGAATACACCACAAACGCGGGATACAAAATAAAATTGGGCCCCCTCCTGTCATACAGCTTGCTGACAAAAGGTCTGCTGATCAGAACCACCACCGCGTTCACGATAAAGTAATAAGCCGCCGCTTCCGTGAGATTGTTCCGGCTGGCAAAGACAGCCATAAACGTCATGATGGCCGCGTTAAACAGCATCAGCAGCATGGTGATCAGACCCACCGGAACGACCCTCCGCTCAATGAAGCGATCCAAAAACAGCGTCCCGTCCTCTTCTGGGCGATCCGCCCCCGCCTGTTCTAACGGCGGCCGCTCCAGACCCTTCAGCCTCAGAAAAGGCAGGAAGATCATATTGACCGCGGGCAGAACCGCGCCAAAGACAAACACAGCGCCATAATTCCCGCTGTTGGCCAGGTTCAGGCCCACGAAAGGCCCCAGGGCCGAGGACAGCACCTGAACCAGAGAATAATATCCCAGCCCCTCGCCCCTGCGCGCCTCCGGTATGATA
The DNA here is from genome assembly GCA_031264885.1 of Peptococcaceae bacterium. Classification (GTDB taxonomy): domain Bacteria; phylum Bacillota; class Peptococcia; order DRI-13; family UBA5745; genus JAISDM01. Next base: position 6,891 of record JAISDM010000173.1, read on the forward strand.
TTGGAGATAATCGTCAGGTTCGTGTTGGACGTCATGCCATAGGAGACCCCGTGCAGGAACCGGATCACACACAGCAGCACCGCGCTTCCCGCCGCGAAATACCCCATCGTGACCGTCACAAGCAAAACAAGCCCCACGGACAGCATCCGCTTATATCCCACATAGTTCACAGCCGAAGCCGCGAACAGGCGCGCCGACAGAATCCCCGCGATGAACAGCCCGGCCACGAAGCCGGCCTGGGCTTCGGACATATGAAACACATCCAGCGCGTACTTGGGCATAATGGTCAGAAGCGAGAAAAAATTGAGACTCATGAAGAAATTGCTGCATGTGATCAGACCGTATTCCCGCGTCCAGAGCTTTTCCCTGATATCCGTCATAGGCCCGCCGTTTTTCCCTTCAATCAAAGCAGCCCATTCTCCCGGGCGTAAAGATCCGCGCGTCCATCAGCTTCAAATCCTTGCTGACAATGGGCTTAAAGCCCATTTTGCCCAGCACGTCTTTTTCCAGATCCATGCCCGGAGCGATTTCAGTCAGCAGCAAGCCTTCCTTCGTCAGCTTGAATACGGCGCGCTCCGTGACAAAGACCGCTTCCCTGCCGTCCGCCATGGCGAGCTGGCCGCTGTACGTAATCTGAGCGACTTTATCCACGATTTTGGAAATGCTGCCTTCCTGATCGATCACCATCTTGCCGTCCTTGACAGACCCCTTGAATCCGGACGCGGTAAAAAACATCACAAAAACGGTCTTTTTGCTGCATTGGCTGATGTCCATGAATCCGCCCTGCCCGGAGGGACGCCCGCTCATCAGGCTGACGTTCACATTGCCTGTCTTGTCAACCTCCGCCGCTCCCAGGAACGCGATGTCCAGTCCGCCTCCATGGTAGAAGTCGAACATGGTGGGATGCGCCACGAAGGAGGACGCGTTCAGCGACGCGCCAAAGTCGCTGGGCGGCGTGGGAACGCCTCCGAATGTGCCCAGCTCCAAAGTGAATGTAATCCTGTCCGCGACGTTCTCGGTCTCCGCCACCAGGCCTATGCCCGCGCCGACGCCGACCCCCACGTTCACAATCGCCCCCGGACGCAGCTCATAGAGCGCCCGCCGGCACACAATATCATCCGGCGTCAACACATCCTTGGGCGGCGGCGCGCTGGCGGCGGGCCGTCTCAATTCGCCGCTGTAATAGGGATTATGCACCTGACCCAATGTCTGCCGGTGGGTTTCCTCCGGTTTGTCCGCGATCACGACGGCGTCCACAATCTCGCCGGGCACCGCCACATCCTTCGCCTTCAGGGTTCCCCTGGCCGCGACCCTCTTGACCTGGGCGATGACCTTGCCGCCGCGGGCCTTGGCGGCCAGCGCCGTCTCCATAATCTCCAGCTTCAGGGCCTCTTCCTCAATGGTGAGATTCCCGTCCTCGTCCCCGGTGGTCACCCGGATAAACGCCGCGTTGATGGGATGCGCCTTATAAAACAGCCATTCCTCCCCGTCAATCTCCATCAGCCGGACGATGTCCTCCTTGGCGGCGGCGCTCATCTTCCCCCCGTCCTGCCTGGGATCGATATAAGTACCCATGCCGATCTTCGTCAAAAGCCCCGGCTGCCTGGCCGCGCTGGTCCGGTACAGCTGCTGCAGCACCCCCTGGGGCAGGGAATACCCCTCCACCTCGCAGGCCATGATCATCTCCTGTATGGGCCGGCAGGTCATCGGATGCGAAGCGACGTAACGCTTCAGCATACCGGGCTGGGCGAATTTGGAATCGCCCATGGTCGGATGAACGGGGATCCCGTGCCCGCACCCCGCGAAAACCGTCAGCCCCTTGGGATGTCCGGTCTCTTTGTAACGCTCCGCCAAACCGATGGACAGATATTCCGGATACCCCACCATACCGCCTGACACGATCGCGATGGTATCTCCATCGCTGATCAGCTCCATAGCCTCCCGAAGCCCCATTATTTTGCTCAAACAAATCCCTCCTTCGCTTACTAATACTTACGTCCGCCCGGGCTATTCCTCGAATTTCCTCAAGCCCTGGCCTTCCATCCAAGTATCCAGCTGATCCATAAAGCGGCGTTCGTCCAAATCGGTCCGGTCGCCGGGCTGGGAGCCTTCATAATGCATGACCCGGACGCCGATCTCGCTCAATTGCAGACCCTGTTCCTTCCGGGTAAGGGTGCAGCCCACGCCGCCCCGGTACAGCGGCATCAGCGCGCCGTTTACCTTGAAGCCCTTGGCGAAATCCGTAATGGCGTTCAGGCGGAAATACTCATCGTCTTTAAACCGGTGCCCCCGGGCTTCCGTCAGCGCGGCCCGGACAGCGTCCTCCCGGGTTCTGATCTCCGTGCCCGCCGGCCTGGGAATCATCTCTCTGCGGTCCATGGTGCCGTCCGGTTTCAATTCAATCGGCCCGGCCATCATATGGCTGTATTGCGAACCGACGCAAACCGCCCCGTACTGCTCCATATAGCGGTAATATCTCAAGTAATGCCAGGGGGAGGGATGCGCCTCCATCCAGCGGTAACGCTCATTCCCTACGGCCGCGATATGGTTGTCGATCCGCCATTGCAGCTCGTCCGAGAAGGATTTCCAGAAGTCCACCAGTTCGTCCGGCGCCACCTTGGTCAGCCCTCCCAGCGTGTAGAAGGAATACAGATCCTTCTGCCCCAGGGGGGAGGGGATATTCGTCATGGACTGGGTGACCTTCAGCGCGTATTCCCCCACCTGCCTGTGCGCCTTGATCGATTCGACAAATTTCTCGTCGTCGAACTCGATTCCGAAGATTCTTTCAATATCGTCAATCACCTTAAGGGTATTATACACCCGCTCCTCGATCATTTCCACTTCTCTTTGCGGATCCCGCTCGCCCAGGTACATCATCCAGTCGCCGCCCCAGCGGGGAATCGGGGAGAAGTCCATGCACTGCTGTCCCCGTTTGGTATGCTGGTCGCAGGGATCCGAGAACGGAACGCACATATCCCTCAGCGGGAACGGGCTGTTATCCAGCTGATAACCCAGGAACTGAACCCCCCAGCAATTCTGCACATATCCGCAAATCTCACGGCCCCAGCCGCGGATCTCAGAAGCCAATCTGGCCTTGCGGGCAAAGGAATCGCTCACACTGGCCATCATGGCGCCCACCGGATTGTCCTCGATGATATTCAGACCCTTGAAGCTCTCGCGCCAATCCACCTCGCCCGTATTGCCGTGCGCCAGCAGCAGATTCTCCTGCTCCGCCGATTCGTCGATGGATTTCTGCCATCTCGCCCTCAAAGCCTTGGCCCTTCCCCAGATCTCCAGCGGACGGGTCTCCCATAATTGTTTGCTCATTTTTTTAACCTCCATTCACCTATCGCTCGCTATGACCGCCGCGCCTACGGCACAGCCGTACTGCGCCTCTTCCGGAATGAGGAAACGGATTCCGGAACGGGCCTTCAATCCATCGACCACCGCAGTGTTTCGGGTCATCCCGCCGATAAAAACCGTGGTCTCTTTCGCAGGCGGAATCTTATCCTTCAGAATCGCGTTGATCCGGCAAATCACCGTCTGAACCACCGCGCCCGCCACTTCCTTCTTGTGTACGTTCCGGTTCAGCAGTTCCAGCGCGTCCATCTCCGTAAAAACAGCGCAGCCGTCGTTCACCGTTTTGCCGCCCGCGGCATCTGGCGCCAGCGCGCTCATCTCCGCCAGGGTCATCCCCAGCCTTCTGCCCATGTATTTCAGCATAATGCCCAAACCCGCCGAACATTTCTGGTTCAGCACCACTTCCTCGATCTTATCCCCTTCACCCAGGGTCGCCACACGCACCTGATCGGCGCCCGCGTCCACCACCGAAGTAGCGTTGGGATAGAAGTACCGGGCGGCGCGGGCATCCGCCACAACCTCCACCACACGGTCCCCCGCGAAGGCGACATCGTACTTGCCCGCTCCGGTAGCCACCGTTTTGCTCACATCCGCAGCCTGGATCCCGGCCTTGTTCAAAGTCTCTTCCCACAGCTTTTCAGCCGCCCGACCGCGGCCGGCCCCTCCGGCCGGCCCCTCGCTTTTGGCCGCGATCTTGCCGTCTTTCAGGATCACAATCTTGATATTTTCCAAACCCACGTCAACGCCGGCTGTAATCATTTTTTATTCCTCCTAATCCTCTGATTTCCTCAAAACAAACATCGGTCCCCGCGTCTTATCCCCTCTTCCGCAGGGGCGGCGCGGCATTCCCGCGCCTTATCCCTTTCCGTAGGGGCGGCATTTTGCCGCTCGGGACCGTCCGGAAACGCGCCCTAATTATTACCGGACTTGTCTATCACCCGTCATTCCAGGTTTGTTTATCCCCCCGTCATTCCGGGCTTGTCCCGGAATCCAAAAATGACAAGATATGATAGCTTCCAGACAGCCTGGCCCGCCCCGGGGATCCCGCCGCCCCCGCGCCTTACGCCTTGCTCCACCCGTACAGCCGGGTCATTCCCGGCTTGATCATATTGATCAGCGCCTCGACGCCCAGCTTCGTTTCCTCATAAGGCATCGTGCTGTCCCGCTCAAACGTATGATACGGGATATTCCTTTCCCGGAGCAATTTCCACACAGCGTACATATCCGTACCGTGAGGGTGACAGTAAATCTGCTTGGCGATGATCACACCGTCGGCCTGATAATCCTCAAACAGCTCATAAATACGCTCCGGCCGCCGGCGCCACACATTGTCCTTCAAAGCGCTGTGGGGCCTTCCCAGATACCGCAGCCCGATGGCCATCAGACGGTCTTTCTGAGGAATCACATTGTTCCAGATATAGGAACTTCCATTGTCCAGCTCATCGATCACAATATTGGCGCCCAGGGATTCCACCAGCTTCTCCAGTTCCGCGTCGTAGGTCTCGCTTCCCACCAGCATCAGGCGCACACAGTCGCCGTGAGGCTCGCGGCTCTCCAGCTCCGGGATCAGTTTTTCCAGTATTTTATTGGCTTCCGCCTTGTCCATGACCTGACATGCCAGAACGATCTCCATCGCCTCAGACCCCAAGATGACAGAACGGTCAAACCTTCTCAGCTCATAAACCTGACGCAGCAAATTGCGGTTTGTGTTGTAGACCTCTATGGCGTGATCCAGCGCCTCATCCGTGATGGTCTTGCCGAGCCACTCCTCCAGGCGCGTCTTAAACACCCCCATCTCCGAACGCATCACATCCTTGGATTTGCGGCCGTCGGGATAATCGGGCACAAAGAAATAGTGGCTGAACAGTCCCGGGAAATTGACCAGGGTCGTGGAACACGCGTTGTGCCACCACTGACAGCTTTCAATATCGATCAGGCCGTCCACATAATCATACCTGCCGTTCATAAACTGATTCAGCATGTCCCGGGTAGGATAACAGTTGCCGTACATCTGGCGGTCCGTGTTATCATCCGCCTCATGCCGGGCCAGAATACGGATGGGCAGCGCTCCCGCGGCGTAAAGCAATTCTTCCGGGAAATAAACGTCATAATATCCCACCACTTTGCCGCCTGTGCGCTTCTTCCAATCTTTGGCGTATTCATGGCGTCCGTCTAATATCTCTTTCAAATTCTCCATTTAGTTTCCCTCCAAAAATATCATTTCGGTTTCTCCTGGAACTCGAATCAAGCCAGAAGCGCCGCGCCGATGGCGCCGGCCAGCTGAGGATCGTACTCGCTGGTGAGCGCGGCGGCGTCCAGCTCCCTCTCCAGCCTCTTGGTCACGCCTTTGTTCTTCGCCAAACCGCCCGTGAACGCCAGCTCCTTATACACCTTAATGTCCCCCACATCCAGAGGCGCCAGCTTGCCCACCGTACTCAATATCCTCCAGGCCACCGCAAAGAGATGCGCGGCGTAAACATCGTTCTCGGTGTAGGCCGCCTCCCTGTAGCCCTCGCGCAGCAAGCCCACCGTCTCCGTGTTGGCAAAGGCGTAACAGGTGGTGCTGACCGGTTCGGGGTCATTCTCAACCTGAAGGGATTTCTCCCCGATCTCCTGAATGGGTACCTGCAGAATATCACAGATGACCTCGATGTCCCTTCCCATTCCGGCGGCACATTTATCATTGGTCTTAAAATCCCGGATCCTGTCCCACTCAAACAGCCGGATCGCTTTGCATGTCTGGCCGCCCAGATCCACAACCGTGGTCACGGAAGGCCCGAACATAAAGCGGGCGCCCTTGCCATGACATTGGATCTCATCCAGGGTTTTTGCCGCGTACCCGGCGTTCCTGCTGCCAAACCCGGTGGCCGCCACACTGCCGATGTCCTTCAGCGTCATTCCCGAAGCGCCCATCGCCCCTTGAATCACCGCGTCGGCAGCTTCCCGAAAATCCGCCCCCGTGGCAATATTGGCATAACCGAACAGTTGGCCGTCACACAAGATGGCCGCCTGAGCGCTGGTTGTGCCGATATCGACTCCGGCCGTTATTTTTTTTGCCTTTTTCCAGTCGATCTTCTCAGACACCCACTTGGATTCCGGCCATTTCCAAAACTCCTGCGTCATTACAGATACCTCCTCACAGAGTAGTAAAAAGATTGTGAAATCTATGACACTTCTAATATTTAATTATAGTAATTGTATGGACTGATTTTTATATACAGACAGCAGCTTTTAGAAGCGCAATCTGTCCTGGTTCTGTTCTATACCATTTTTTTCGCCAGATTTCCGACTAATTCGACAGCGTCGAATTCCTTCGCGGTCAGCGCCATGGCGTAACAGAAACGCATACAGCCGCCGAATTCGCCCCTTTTTGTAAAAATATTTCCCGGCGCCAGCAAAATATGATGCCGCATCGCCTCCGCGAACAGGGCCTCCGCGGATATTTTCCCGGGCATCGCCACCCATAGATAGGATCCGCCCTCAGGCCGGTACACCGCCGTTCCCTCGGGAAAACTCCGCTCAATGGCGTCGGCCAGCTGTTCACAGTTCTTTTGATAGACGCGTCTCAGGTTCTTTAAATAGATATGACATTTGCCGGAAGCTATGTACTGGGCGACCGCTTCCTGGCTGGCCCGCATAATCGCGAACGAACCCATCCCGTACACATTTCTGATTTTCATGGTATGCTTTCCGGCCGCCACCCATCCCAGCCGGTACCCCGGGCTGATGGTTTTGGAGTAGCTGCTGACATAAATCACCGACTCCGGCAGCAGACTCTTCAGCGTAGGCAGCATGCTCCCAAACCTCAGAGGCCCCATCACATCGTCTTCCACCACGATGATGTCGTATTCCTGGCATATTTCCAAAAGCCTATGCCGGTTCTCCAGCGGCATCAGCGACCCCGTCGGGTTTTGATAATTCGGGGTAACCAATATACACGCGGGCCTTACGCCCGTCTCCAGCAGCAATTGCAATTTGTCCACATTCAAGCCGTAAGGCGGCAGCGTCTCAATCTCCATCGAGATCAAGCGCAGCTGCTGAATCAGGCTGAAGTAGCCGGGGAACCCCGGGCTCTCCATAATCACCAGGTCGCCCGGATTCGTCAGGGCGCTCAATACACTGTGTACGCCTTCCCACGCGCCCGTCGTGTTAAAAAGCTCCGCCTCAGACACCAGCGTGCCGGAGAATTGGAACATATACCTCGCCGTCATTTTTTCCACCAGACTCGTCGTCTCCGAGGTGGCGGAAGAAAAATCATAGGTATTGAGCTCCTGAGGCTTCGCCCGGATAATCCGCGTCAGGCACTTGCTCAGCTCCTCATTGGGGAAATACTGATTCGGCGGCGAGAACGCCCCCAACTGAATCAAATCCTGGTCACGCCGGATGCTGTTCTTGAAATGCTGCACCTGTATATCGGGAAGAACAGGCTGAATCTGAAGCGGATGGGGATAAAACGACGTCTCCTTGGGGGCGGATATTTCCTTCACCGCGTTCAGAATAAAACCCTTCCGCTCCTTGCTCCTTACGAGACCCTTGCGTTCCAGTCTGCAATAAGCGTCGTAAACGGTCACATTGCTCACACCCAGATTCTGCGACATCGCCCGAATCGACGGCAGGAAATCACCCGGGCACAGATTGCCCGTGTACACGCTTTTCATAATAAATTCTATAACGGCCTCATATTTTCTCATGCTTTTACCTCAACACCCGGGCGGCAGAACGCCGCCCCTGCGGTACCGCGAACAACGCGTCCGCATGGGCTTCAACGCATCTGTAGGGGCGGCATCCTGCCGCCCGCCTCCGACAGACGCAATTCCCAAATTCCCCGTCATCCCTTTTTCACGGGCGCCTTTTTTAGCTGGGCAAATCTGGGGAGACCGTTCACATTTTGAGGATACGACTCGCCCTGAATCAGCGGCCGCGCGTATTGAATGAACTCCTCATTCAGCCCGTGGCCCTCCTTATTGATCCATTCCCGGGGAATCGTTTTTTCTTTATTGGCGACCTCGCCCAGATCCACCAAAGTGGTTTCGCACCGGTACTCCGGCCCCCGGCCCCTCTCAAAAGCGACCATGCAATCAGACTTGCCTTCTATCGCCAGCCTCACCGCGGACTGCCCGGCCATGAACGCCTCGTTCACATCGGTGAGAGAAGCGCAGTGCGCGGCGCACCGCTGAAGGAGGCTGAATTCTATGCTTCTCAGCTTTATATTTAATTTTTGCCCGAGAATCCGGGTCAAAACAGCGGCCGCGCCGCCCAGCTGCACATGACCGAAAGCGTCTTTCCCATGCTGGTGAACGGTCATTTCAGCCACATAATTGCCTTCCTTGTCATGAATCCCCTCCGATATGGCCACAATGACCTTGCCGGATTTTCGATACACCGCGTCCACATCCGACACAAACTTATCGATCTCAAAGGGGATTTCAGGCAAATAGATCAAGTCAGGCCCGTACCCCTCATAGGTGGCCAGCGCCGACGCGGCGGTGAGCCAGCCCGCGTTTCTGCCCATGATCTCCAATACGGTCGCCATTCCGGTGTCATACACCCGCGCGTCCAAATACACCTCCATCATCGACGTGGCGATATACTTCGCGGCGCTGCCATAGCCGGGACAGTGATCGGTTCCGTAAAGATCGTTGTCGATGGTCTTCGGCACACCCAATATACGGCACTCATAGCCGGATTTTTTCAAATACCGGCTGATCTTGCTGCATGTGTCCATAGAGTCGTTCCCGCCGTTATAAAAGAAATAACGGATATCATATTTCTGAAACACCTCCAAAAGACGCTTGCAATCCGTTTCGTCCTCCTCAAAATCCTTGAGCTTGTACCGAACCGATCCCAGCGCCGACGAAGGCGTCGTCTTTAAACGCGCGATCTCCCCCTTGTCCTCTTGAGAGATATCATAAAAATCCTCGTTCAATATGCCTTTAATCCCGTGCGCCGCGCCATAAACCCCCGTAATATCCGCCTGCGCCAGCGCCTCCGTAAAGACCCCCGCGGCGCTGGCGTTGATGACAGACGTAGGCCCGCCGGACTGTCCAAACATACACGCACCCTTTAAATTCCCCATAAGCTTTCCTCCTTTTTACATCACGGCCGCGCCCAGAACCTCTCCGATGCGGTCATGGATCACCAAATCCGCCTGTTTGTCATAAGGCGTCGCCGACTGATTGATCAGCACCACCTTGCCCTTCGCGTATTGAATCAGCCCCGCGGCCGGATAGACCGCCAAAGACGTTCCCCCGACAATCAAGAGCCGCGTCTCCGCGATGAATTGAACCGATTCGGACATAACGTCCTGATCGAGCGCCTCCTCATACAAGACCACATCCGGCCTGACCATTCCCCCGCAGACATCGCATTCAGGGACCGCGCCGGGGCTTTCAGCGACAAATTCCAAGCCGAAACTTTTCCGGCAATTCACACAATAATTCCTATGCACAGACCCGTGCAGCTCCAGAACCTTTTGACTTCCGGCCTTCTGATGCAGCCCATCCACATTCTGGGTGATTACCGTTTTCAGTTTGCCTTCCGCCTCCAGCCTGGCCAGCGCGTAATGAGCGGCATTCGGCCGGGCGTCGGGATACAGCATTTTTTCTTTGTAAAATCGAAAAAAAAGCTCCGGCCGATCCATCAAAAAATGATGGCTCAACAAAGCTTCCGGTCTGTGCCCATACTCGCTCAGCGCCTTATAAATCCCGTTTTCGCTGCGAAAATCAGGGATATCGCTTTCCGTAGACACCCCCGCCCCGCCAAAAAACACGATATGGTCACATTCCGTGATCAATCTTTTTAATTCCTCTGTCTCCGGCGCCACGCCTACCCCACCACCTTTTCGGTATCGTCATTGAAATAAACTTAACATTTTGCTTGTCTTTTTTCCCTCTGGCGGCGTTGCTCATTCTTGACGTACCACTGCGAGTACGCCTGCGAATTCGCGCCTTGCCAGAGGAAAAAAATCCTGCGCAAAATTTGTTAACTTTATTTCATGAAGATACCGTATACCCCTGATCCTCAATTTCCAGTTTGATTTTGTCGAGAGGCGTCTGAGCGGGATCGTACCGCAGGGACACCGTTTTTCCCTCCAGATCCACCGAGACGTCCGCGACGCCCGGCAACACGCCCACCGCGCCTTTGACCGCCTTTACACAATGCTCGCAGGACATCCCGTCCACATTCAATACGGTATTCTCCATTTCAATCGCTCCATTCCACAGTTAAATTTATCCTGTTTTTTGATTCAGAACGCGTCCTGAATCCATTCGACGGACTGAACCTGATCCCGATTTCCCAGCAAAATCCCCACCACATCGAAACGGCACAGCCGCTCCATGTCGAAATGGCGCTTCAAGTATTGGGTCGCCACCCTGCGGATCTTCTGCCGCTTCCTTTGGTTCACCGTTTCCTGAGGGAGTCCCCGGGACGCCTCCCGGCGGCTTCTCACCTCCACAAAAACCAATACGCCCTCTTTCTCCGCGATTAAATCAATCTCCCCCAGGCGCGTCCTGAAATTCCTCTCAACGATACGGCAGCCCTCCCCGGCGAGATACTTCGCCGCGGCCTCCTCCGCGAGCGCGCCTTTTTCTTTATTGTTCACAGGACACCCCCCCGGTCCGCGCCAGACTGTCCGAAAACGCGCTATCCCGCCGGAGGCGCCCATATCCGGCTGAGGAAAGACATCCGGTGTACCCGGCAGGGCCCGTATTCCTGTATCGCCGCCACATGAGCCCGGGTTCCGTAACCCTTGTGCTTCCGAAAGCCGTACAAAGGGAATTCCCCGTCCAGTTCCTCCATACAGCGGTCCCGCGCCGTCTTAGCCAAAACAGACGCGGCGCTGATACAGGCGCACAGCGCGTCCCCCCTGACGATGCCCTCCTGATTCCGGATCCCCGGCAATGTCAAAGCATCCAGCAGCAGATAATCCGGCGCCTGGGACAAACCGTCCAAAGCCCTGCGCATGGCTGTTTTGGTGGCCTCCAGTATGTTGAGAGCCTCAATTTCCTCCACAGAAGCCCAGCCCACCGCCCAGGCCACCGCCTCCTCCCGGATGCGCAGCGCCAGTTTTTCCCGAACCGAAGGAGACAGCTTCTTCGAGTCGTTCAACCGCTTCAAGCGGAATCCCCGGGGCAATATCACCGCCGCCGCCGTCACCGGCCCCGCCAGCGGACCCCGCCCCGCCTCATCCAAACCGGCCACATACCGAAAGCCCCGCCGCGCCAAATCCTCTTCCCTGGCCGACAAAGCCTCCAGACGGGCCCGCTCCGCCGCGCTCATCGCTTCCGAGTGTTCCGCCGCTCCCACTCGATTCACCGCTCCCATATTTGGAATTTCGCGTCCGCCAAAGCCGGGCGGCATCCTGCCGCCCCTACAAACAAGATCATCCGCGGCGCCGCAGGGGCGGCATCCTGCCGCCCGGGACCGTCCGGGAACTATCATGATTTGTCATTCATCCAGCGTAATCAAACCCAACTTGCCCCCGCGAAATTCGTCCAGGATCATAACCGCCCCTTTTTCAGATTCCGTCAGCCCGCCTTTTCTCAAGAACCCCCGCTTTCGCGAAATGGCTTCCAAAAGCTCCGGCCCCGCCAAATCCTCATCCACACCGTACCTGGCTTCCAGCCGCCCGGGCCGGCGCGTCCTCAGCCAGTCCAGCAGCCATCTCGCCAGTTCGGGCGCGTCATAAGCCCCTTCCCCCACAGCCCCTGTAACCGCCAGTTTAAGCCCCGTCTCCGGGTCTTCAATTTTGGGCCAGAGTATCCCCGGCATATCCAGCAATTCCAGATCCTTCTCCAGCCGGATCCATTGTTTGCCCCGGGTAACGCCCGGCTTATCCGCCGTCTCCGTTTTTTCCCTGCCGGCAAAGAAATTAATCCATGTGGACTTGCCCACATTGGGAATCCCTATGACCATCGCCCGCACGGACGTGTTGACAATGCCCCGGCTTCCGCGCTTCTTCAATATGGGGGCGGTCTGCGCGCGGATGTTTTCCAGGATCCGCTTTTTCTCGTTTTTCGCGTTTTTGTCCAGGAAACTGACGGCGATGGCGGCGGTCCCGCTTGCGGCATAATAGCGCAGCCAGCCATTGGTCATGGCAGGCTCAGCCAAGTCCGCCTTCGTCATCATCAGAAGACGCGGCTTACTGCCCGCCCATTCCTCCAGAAGAGGATTCCGGCTGCTTATGGGAATACGCGCGTCCACCAATTCCAGAACCGCGTCCACCAGCCGCATATTCTCCAGAATCAGCTTTCTGGCCTTGGTCATATGACCGGGAAACCACTGTATCATCTCAAGCCGCCGGTCAGGCGCGTTCCTTAATTCTTGCCGCCTTGCCGGACAGCTTGCGCAGATAAAACAATTTGGCGCGGCGGACCTTGCCCTTCCTGACCACCTCTATTTTCTGAATCCTCGGCATGTGTACGGGGAAACACCGTTCCACCCCGACCCCATAAGCCACCCGCCGAACGGTGAACGTCTCGCTGAGCCCGCCTCCCCGCCTTTGAATCACAACCCCTTCATAAGGCTGAACCCGCTCCTTCGCCCCTTCCACCACGCGGACATGAACCCTCACGGTGTCTCCCGGACGAAAATCGGGAACGTCTTCGCGCAGCTGCTCGGCTTCAATACTGCGAATCAAATCCATGGAGCATTCTCCTTTCTTCTTCTCTATAAATATCTTCCAATAACCGCTGGTCTTCATCCGATAAAGGAACCTTCGCCAGCATCTCCCTGCGTCTCAAAAAAGTCCGCTTTAAAGACTCCCTGCGCTTCCAAAGGCGAATTTGCTCATGATTGCCGGACAGAAGCGTTTCCGGCACCCACTGTCCCCGGAATTCCCGGGGCCTGGTATACTGAGGGTATTCCAGCAGCCCATCCGAGAAAGAATCCGTCAGGGTCGATTCCTCCGCCCCCAGAACCCCCGGCAAAAGCCGGCACACAGCGTCAATGACGACCATGGCGCACAACTCGCCGCCGGTCAGAATATAATCCCCGATGCTGATCTCCTCATCCGCCAGACAGCGGACGCGCTCGTCGAATCCCTCATAATGACCGCAGATGAACGCCAGCGCGGGTTCCCCGGCCAGAGACCTCGCCATGGATTGGTTAAACACGCGCCCCTGAGGCGTCATCAGCAGGATTTTGCCCTTGTAACGCTCCCCGCCCAAGACATCCTCCACCGCGTGATAAATCGGCTCCGGCTTCAAAACCATCCCGGCGCCTCCGCCATAAGGACTGTCGTCTACATTCTGATGCTTCATGGACGAATAATCCCTGTAATTCACCGCCTCAAAAAAGATTCGCCGGCTCTGCCTGGCTCTCTTCAGAATGCTGGTATTCAGCGGCCCCTCAAACATTTCCGGAAAAATTGAAAACACATGAATGTCCACCGCGTATCCTCCCGCCTCAATCCAAAAGCCCCGGCGGCAAAGCCACCTCCATACGGTTCGCTTCCAAATCCACCTTCCGGACAACCCATTTCAACGCCGGAACCAATATTTCGCGCCCGCCGTCCCGAACCACATACACATCATTGCTCCCCGGCTGCAGCACCTCCGCGATTTTGCCGTAGTAACGGTCCCCCTCGTACACATCCATCCCCACCAGCTGAAAGATATAATACCTTCCCTCCGGCAAAGGCTTCAGCTCCGCCTCCGGGATCCGCAGGAACCGCCCTTTCAAGGCCGCGCCCTGATCCATATCCCCTACCTCCGGGAACGTCAGCAGGACCATTCCCTTGTGATAGCGCACGGTTCCAACGCTCAAAGGCTTCATCCGCCCGTCTTCCTGGACATATACCGTCTTCAGCTCCTCAAAGCGGGACGGATCGTCGGTCAGAGGCCAAACCTTCACCTCTCCTTTGGCGCCGTGCGTATTGACCACTCTGCCCACCGGTATATACATGGCACTCCTTTTTCCAGCCCGAATCTTTAGGACAAAATATCCACCGCGACCTTTTTGCTGTCCCCCTGAGAAGCGGCCCTGACCACCGTCCGGATGGCCTTGGCGATCCGCCCGTGCTTGCCGATCACCTTGCCCATGTCCTCGGGAGACACCCGCAGCTCAATCAAAAGCGTCTCATCGTCCTCGCGCTGTTCCACAGCCACAGCGTCAGGATTGTCCACTAAAGCGCGCGCCAGATATTCCACCAGCTCTTTCATGCCCCGCACCTCCTATTTTGTCAAAACGCCCGCCTTGATCAAAATCCCCTTAACGGTTTCGGAAGGTTTCGCGCCTGTCCCAAGCCAATATTTGGCCCGTTCCTCATTGACACTGATCACACTCGGCTCCTTTGTGGGATCATAAATCCCGATCTCCTCAATGAACCTGCCGTCCCTGGGCGAACGGGAGTCCGCCACCACCAAACGGTAAAAAGGCGCCTTCTTTGCCCCCAACCGTCTCAACCTAATTCTTGTCGCCATCCACTCTCACCTCCTATCTCTTCTTTTTGAAAAACGGCGCGGCCGCGTTCCCTTTTTTCATCATCTTGCCCGGCAGCGTCTGGTTCATCAGCCTCATCATCTTCTGCATCTCCGCGAACTGCTTGAGAAGGCGGTTCACCATCTGCACCGAAGTCCCGCTGCCCGCGGCGATCCGTTTCCGCCGGCTGCCGTTGATGATCTCCGGCTTCCGGCGCTCCTGAAGCGTCATAGACCGGATGATGGCTTCCGTTTTGCCCATCTCCTTCTCGCTCAGCTCCATATTTTGAGCGCCCTTGATCTTGCTCATCCCCGGAATCATGTCCATCAGCTGATCCAAAGGCCCCATCGCCTTCATCTGCTGAAACTGATCCAGGAAATCCTCCAGAGTGAACTCCGACTTCCGGATCTTTTCCTCCAGTTCGCGGGCTTTTTTCTCATCGATCTGGGTTTGGGCCTTCTCGATCAACGTCAGCACGTCCCCCATGCCCAATATCCGGGAAGCCATACGGTCCGGATGGAAGGGTTCCAGCGCGTCCAATTTCTCCCCCATGCCCACAAATTTAATGGGCTTGCCGGTCACCGCCTTAATAGACAGCGCCGCGCCGCCTCTGGTATCGCCGTCCAGCTTGGTCAGTATCACACCGTCCACGTCCAGCCGGCTGTTGAAGGTCTCCGTCACATTCACGGCGTCCTGCCCCGTCATGGCGTCCACCACCAGCAATATCTCATGGGGCTTCACCTGATCCCTGATCTGCTCCAGCTCCATCATCAGGTCGTCGTCCACATGAAGCCGCCCCGCCGTGTCGATGAGAACCATATCGCAATCCTGCCGCTCCGCCGAAGCCACAGCCGCCTTCGCGATATCCACCGGGCCGCTCTTGTCTCCCATGGAAAAAACAGGCGCATCCGCCTGACCGCCCAAGACCTGAAGCTGCTTCACCGCCGCCGGGCGGTAAATATCACACGCGGCCAGCATCGGACGTCTGCCCTGAGCCTTCAGCGTTTTGGCAAGCTTAGCGACGGTGGTTGTCTTGCCCGAACCCTGAAGCCCGGCCAGCATAACAACGGTAGGCGGCTTGGACGCCGTGCCTATCCTGGAAGTGTTCTCCCCCAGCAGCCGGATCATTTCCTCATGAACCAGCTTCACCACCTGCTGGCCGGGAGTGAGGCTTCCCGCCACTTCCGACCCGAGAGCGCGCTCCGTAAGGGTCTGGACGAAACTCTTCACCACCTTGTAATTCACATCCGCTTCCAGCAGAGCCATCCGCACTTCCCGCATGGCTTCCGACAAATCCTTCTCAGAGAGCTTGCCCTTGCCCCTGAGTTTTTTGAATATGTTTTGAAACCGCTCGGTCAGCCCCTCGAAAGCCACGGCCATCCCTCCCTTCGGAGCCCGTTTACATCTCTATCGTAAGCACCTGAGAAATACGCGCCCTGAACTCATCCAGCCAATGCTCCGGGATGACCCCCGCCGCGTCGTCCAGCCGGCTCAAAAAAGCCTCCCCCGCCGCCTTTCGGCGGATATGAGCATCCACCAGCGACAAAACCCGCTCATAATCCTCCATCTCCCGATCGGCGCGGCGCAGCAAATCATAAACCGCCGCCCGGGACACACCGCCGTCCGCCGCGATCTCTCCCAGGGATAAATCCTTCTGATAGTACAGATCATAAACCTCCCGCTGCTTCCGGGTCAACAGATCCCCATAAAAATCAAACAGCAAAACCCGCCGGGTCCGGTCGTCCATACACATCGCCCAATCTGTAAAGGATTTTTGCTTGACACATCATATTGTAGCAAGCGCCCTCCCCATTGTCAAGCAGTTTTTGAATTTGTAACCTTGATTTACTTGTGACTTTGGCGTATGATAAAAACACATTGGAGGTGGTTTGCCATGCCGTTGTTGGTAGACAGAGAAGAGCCCATGCCGTTGGAAGAGTTTGTTCATTCCCGTTATATTGACGAGAATTACGAATTATGCGGGGGAGAATTGGTGGCAATGTCTCCGGCCAGGGTTTCACATGAAATGGTTGTAATGAACATCCTCTATTTGTTCAGATCAAAGCTTTTTGGCTCCCCCTGTTCCGTGTTTCCAAGTAATCTGGGCATCTATTTTGAAGAAGACGATTCATTTGTAATGGCCGACGCGTCGATCATTTGTGATAAATCGAAGATAGTGGACGAAAAATGTGTGCGGCCTCCGGAATTGGTTGTAGAGGTCCTGTCTCCACCGACGGCAAAATATTGTTTCGGGAGAAAGCGGGATCTGTATAAACGGTTTGGCGTACAGGAATATTGGATCGTGGACGCGGATAAGAAAGAGGTTTTGGTGGAGAACTTTGTTCAAGACCAAAAAATTCTGTATCGGACGAAAGGATTCGTTAAATCCGAACTGATAAGCGAACTAGTTTTAAGCCTCGACGACATTTTTGAAGGGGTTTGAGAGTTGCTTACGCCCCCAGCCGGGCGGCCACCCGCTCCCGCCCCATCACCCGCATCATCTCATATAGATCCGGCGACGTCCGCCGCCCGGCCAGCGCCACCCGGATGACCATCGTCACATCGCCGATCTGGCCCTTATAGGCTTCCGGCGCTTTTTTATAGGTTTTTTTATCCCGGGCGTATCCCAAGCCGTCACACAGGACGCGGATCTTTTCCATCCAGGCGTTTTTGTCGTCCGCCACATCCGCCACATCCGCGTAAGCCCTCAAGATGGCCCGGACATCCTCATCCTTCATTCCCTCCGGATAAAGCGGCCCCCTCGCCTCCGCCGCGCCCTCAAAGACAGAGTCGAAGAAATACCCGAAGACCTCCGGCCCGTCGGCCCACTTGGCAATGTCCTTGCGCGGGCTGGCAGCCTCCCGCTCAATATGAAACACCTCCGCCCCATAGCCGGGATCCGAATCGAGAATATCCGCGAAATCCGGGCGGTACCGCCTGGCCCAGTCATAAATCCGGCGGTACAGATCCTCCTTGCTCAAACCCGCGATGAAATTTTTGCTCACATCCGCCAGCTTATTCATATCCAGCAAAGCCCCGCCGGCGCTCATCCGGTCAAAACTCACCGGGAACTCCTCCAAAGGCGCGTCCGGACGCTCCATACGCCATTCCTCATAATTGGAATTCATCAGCATCATCAGGTACTCCCGAACCGCCTCCTCCGGGAACCCCAATTCCGCGTAATAAGACGCCGCCGCCTCCGGATCCTTGCGCTTGCTCAGCTTGCGCCGCGAAGACCCCTCCGCCTTCAAAACCGGCGCGATATGCCCATATTGGGGCGGCGCCCACCCCATGGCCTCAAACAGCTGCAGATGCACAGGCGCCGAAGCCAGCCACTCATCCGCCCGAAGCACATGCGTGACACCCATCCAATGGTCGTCCACCACATGGGCAAAATGATAAGTGGGCAGCCCGTCCGTTTTCAAAATCACCACATCCTGGACATTCGCCTGCATCTCCAGCGGGCCCTTAATCAAATCCTGATACCCGACACGCTCGCCCGGGCTTCCGGGAGAGCGGAGCCGGACCACATACGGCGCGCCCGCCGCAGCCTTTGCCCGGATTTCCTCAAAGGTCAGATCCCGATCCAGAGCCCATTCGCCATAATAGCCGGGATCCGCGCCCAGAGCCTCCTGCCGCCGCCGCAGCTCCTCCAGTTCCCCGGTCGTGGCGAAACTGGGATAAGCCTTCCCCCGCCGGATCAGCGCCTTCACATGATCCCGGTAAACGCGCCCCCGCAGGCTTTGCCGGTAAGGCCCGTACACACCCGTCTCCCCGCCGCCTTCCCCAGCCTCCGCGGTCACACCCTCATCAAAGAACACACGGAACTGGCTCAGCGCCTCCAAGATCATCTCGGCGCCCTTCTCAATCTCACGTTTCCGATCCGTATCCTCGATCCGCAGAAGAACCCGTCCCCCCGACTGATGGGCAAAACGCTCGTTGATCAAGGCGGTATATACCCCCCCGATATGCAAAAACCCCGTAGGACTGGGCGCGAACCGGGTTACCATCACCCCTTCAGACACGGCCCGCCGGGGATACAAAGACTCATAATCCGCCTCCGGCCCGTCCTCCGGGAACAAAAACTCCGCCAAAGCAAAATCATCCGACACTCACATACGCTCCCCTCAGTTAAGACTATGACATGAAAACCGCCAGCGAACCCAAGTCACATTTGATCACCGCGTACTTCTCAAGCACGGGACGCTGCCCCCGATACATTTTCGGCGGCGTAATATCGCAGACATACCCCATCTCCGCGATTTTGGACGCGGCGTTCCCACTGATGATGTTCGCGACCTCGCGCAAAGCCGACTCCATCATGCCGCTCAGACCGGACGGATCCGTCATGGTCATATGCTGCACCAGACGCAGCGCGGTCACCAGCGGAAACAGAAATTCCGCGCTGCCCGGATGATCCCCCACAATACCCACGCTCACACCCAAATCGCTGACCTGACTGCTCGGCGGCGGCGCGCCGGGATCGGTCCGAACCGTCAGATTCAGCATCTGGCCCAGCACCTCACAGGCGCTCTCCGCGAAACTGCCCACGAACTGATCAGGCCGCGCCTTTTCCCGAACCTGTGGCGCGACCGCCTTGACCGCGCCGGTGATTTTGCCGTCCTCCCCCACCACATGATAAATCAGCCAGCCGATCAAGGTCCCCCCGAACTGCTGCATGGCCGCCTGACTGTAATTGCTCCCCGCCAGGATTTTTTCATATTCCAAAACCGTAGAAACAAAATTCCGGTGCAGCACCTTATGCGCCTCCAGCCCCGCGTAGCCCAGCGAAGCCTGGAGCGCCTCCTCATCGGCAAAATGCTTCACCACATAATCCTTCAAAAAAGCCACCGCCTGCGCGCAGGCCGCCGGGCTGTCCGGCCCCTGCCGGCGTATCGTCTCCACCAGCTCATCCGACATCCGGAACAGTTCCTTATGCTGACCGTCAATCACCTCATTACCCACCGCATACGCGTCTTTCCACATGCCCATACAAAAATCATCCTCCCCTAATCAATCTGTCCACCGTCATTCCGCGCCTGCCAACGGGCGGCATCCTGCCGCCCGGAACCGTCCGAAAACGCACCCGTCCCGTCATTCCGGGCTTGTCCCGGAATCCATCCCCGTCGAATCGCAAATCAATGATCATAACGGCCCGTCATCCGCGCCTCAGCCAGCACATGACCCTCAATCATCCCCGCGAACTCACCTTTGTCAAAACCGTTCTCCGCCGGCAGCTCAGCGTCCAGCGCGTAAACCGTCACCACATAAGTATGCGCCTTGTCAGGCGGCGTTGGCCCCCCATAACCGACCGAATCAAAATCATTCTTCCCCTGAACCATCCCGTCCGCGCCGTCAATGCTGGCGTTCTCCGCAATGTCGGCGCTCTTGACATTCACAGCCAGCCAATGCGCCCATTCATAACCGCACAAAGGAACAGAATCAGGATCATACACACTCACCGCGTAACAAACCGTACCCTCCGGCGCGTCCGCCACACTGACAGGAATAGAGCGCGTAGGCACTCCCCCGCTCACCTGATCCCCGCGCATCCCATATTTATCCGCGATCACACCGCCGCTGATCCCCTCGCTGCTCACAGCCATCGCCCGAATCACCGGCGCGGCCTCCGGCGAAGACTCAGACTCCGGCGAAGACTCAAACCCAGGCGCCGCCACAGACATCGGCGCAGACCCCGATTCCAGCGCCGATCCTCCCGCATCCACAGACCCCGGCTGAGAGGTAAATCCCGGCGCGCCCACAGATTCCGGCACAGCCTCAGACCCGCCGCCAGAACAAGACATCAGCATCAAGAAACAACAAATAACGCAAAATAAACGCACATATTTCATAAAACACCCCCCAACCATCCCGGTATTTAGATATTACCTCAAAATCCCCCCAAAGTCCATCCTCCGAATCAGACAGCACCCAAGAAATTTTTTCCAAACGCCCCCCGTCATTCCGGGCTTGTCCCGGAATCCAGGTCCTTCTTTTTGTCATTCCGGATCAAGCCCGGAATAACAACACAACGGCAAAACACCCCCCCACGGTACCGCAACAGCGCATCCGTAGGGGCGGCATCCTGCCGCCCGCCTCCGTCAAACGCGAATTTCCCCGAATTGAAGAAATTTTCGCAATTCAGTATTAAATCCGCCTCAATTATGATATATTATTCACATGTATACAGACCAAGATATCACATCCAGACGAGAGGAGAATTAAAAATGGTAAAAACAGTGGACGTCGTGGTGGCAGGCGCCGGCAACGCCGGGCTGGCCGCCGCCGCCGCCACAGCCAAGATGGGCTTATCAACCCTCTTAGTGGAGCGGCATAATATCCCCGGCGGCAGCGCAAGCAGTTTCCGGCGGGGCCGCTTCGAATTCGAGCCCTCGCTGCACGAGCTGGCCGGCTACGGCTCACCCGGCAATCCCGGCGACGTGCGGGATATCTTCAGCGACCTGGGCGTCAACGTCGAGATGCTGGAGGTAAAAGACGCCTTCCGCACAATCGTTACCGGGCCGGAAGGGTATGACCTGGTGATGCCGGTGGGCATCGAGAACTTCGTGTACGCGATGGAGAAAGCGGTTCCCGGCAGCGCCGAAAGCACGGTCAATTTCTTTAAACTGGCGGGCGACGTAGGCCGGGCGCTGGGATACCTCTCCTCGGGCCAGCCGGATCCCGCTGTTTTGCAAAAAGATCACATCAATTTTATGAAGGTCGCCAACCTCCCCGCCGGTCCGGTGCTGGACGCGCTGAACATGCCCCCAAAAGCCCAGCAGATCATTATGACCTACTGGCCTTACATGGGCACCCCCCGCGGCCAGTTCTCCTTCGTGCTTTACTCCCTCATGGTGTACCGCTACATCTCAATGAGCGCCTATATACCCAAAAACCGCTCCCATGATATGTCGCTGGCACTGGAACAGGCCATCCGCGATCACGGAGGCGAGGTGTGGTACAACACCGAGATCAGCGAACTCCTGGTGAAAGACGGCCGCTGTTATGGCGTGAGAACCCGGGACGGCAGCGAGATCCATTCAAAGCAAGTGATCGCTAATTTCTATCCGGACCGCGCCTTTGCGGGCATGACGCCCCCGAACGAGACGCCGAAACAGGAAGTAAAACGCGCCAACGCGCGCACCCTGGGCATGAGCGGATACTGCGTATATTTGGGACTCGACAAATCGCCGGAAGAACTCGGCATCAAAGACTACAGCGTTTTTATCAACACCACCCCCGATTCGGACGAACAGCAAAAAGGCATGTATACCCTGGACAATAACGACTTTTTCATCATGAACTGCCTGAACATAGACAATCCGGGATGCAGCCCGGAGGGAACCAGCATTCTGTGGGGCACACAGCTGTTTGCGCCCGGCGTGTGGGATCAGCTGAAGCCCGCCGAATACAAAGCCGTCAAAAACCGTGTGGCCAAAAAAATCATCACTGCCTACGAACGCGCCGCCGGCGTCAAAATATCCGACTGTATCGAGGAAATATCGACGGCGACCCCGGTCACATTCGCGCGCTACCTCGATACCCCCGACGGCTCCATCTACGGTTATCACGGGGTAAAATGGGACGCGATGCTGCCGCGTATCATGGGTATGCGCGGCGAGCAATGGATACAAGGACTGCGTTTCGCGGGCGGTCACGGCGCCCGTACCATGGGCTACAGCTCCACATATATCAACGGCTATCAAACGGCGCAGCTTGCGGCGCAAGAGATAAAGGAGGGACGCTGAAATGGCCAATGAAGTCAACCTGAACCTGGATCCGCGGGGGTTTTTGGAGATCATGCCCCAGCGCGCCGCCGCGTTTGAGGCCGCCTCCGAAGCCCCCCTGCCCACCGATTATCCGGTGAATAAACTGATGCGGGCCTTCCACCCCGATTGGCAGTACGCCCGAATCCAAAAAATCGAAACCCACGGCCCCGGCGCGAAGAGCTTCACCCTCGTTCCGGACGAAAGCAAGGGCACAAAGGAACTGGCCTATTTCAGCGCCGGACAGTACATCTGCGTATATCTCGCCATCGGCGCCTCCCGGTTGCTTCGCCCCTACTCCATTCGCTCAGCTCCGGCCGACGCGCCCGCCGGGAAATACATCCTGACCATCAAACGCGCCCAGGACGGCTTCGCGTCGGACTACATCCTGGATCACTGGAAGGAAGGCGGCGCCGTGACACTGACCGGCCCCGAGGGGAATTTCACTTACGAACCGCTGCGCGACGCCAAAGAAATCGTAGGCATCGCGGGCGGCAGCGGAATCACACCCTTCTTCTCCCTGGCCGCCGCCATCGCCGGAGGCGCCGAGGATTGCCGCCTGACCCTGCTGTACGGCAGCCGGCGCGCGGAGGATATCCTGCTGAAAGACGAACTCGACGCCCTTGCCCGCCAAACAGATAAGTTCAAAGTCATACACGTGCTGAGCGACGATCCCGCGGAAGGCTATGAATCCGGATTTATCACAGCCGATTTGATTAAAAAACACACACCCTCCGGCGACTACAGCCTGTTCCTGTGCGGCCCTCAGGAAATGTACGCCTACTGCGACGCCCAAATCGCGGCACTGGCCCTGCCGCCGCGCCGGGTGCGCCATGAACTGTTCGGCGCCCCCTCCGCCCGGCTCACCCACCCCAACCTCAAAGACGGCGCGTTCACAATGAAAGTCATCACCCGGAACAGCGAAAAAGAAGCACCCTGCGCCGCAAACGAAAGTCTGCTGGTAGCCCTGGAGCGGGCAGGCACAGCCGTTCCTTCCCGCTGCCGCAGCGGCGAATGCGGTTTTTGCCACACCAAACTGCTGTCCGGCGAAGTATTCATTCCGTCGGACTTCGACAAGCGCCGGCTGGCCGACGTCGCCTATAACTACATCCACCCCTGCGTAACCTTTCCCCTCAGCGACATAACCATAGAAGTCCCGGGGCAAAAAGAACCCGTTTAACAGAACGACCCCGCCCGCCCGGGCGGCAGAATCCAAGAATCGCCGAACCCGCGTGGGTCCGGCGATTCCTTTACATTGGATTCTCCGCGACAGCCTTTTTCCATAAGGCAATTTTGTCCTTGAGCAAATCCGGAATTTGCAGCTTATATGGACATCGTTCCACACAACGCCCACATTCAATACAGCCGCCCGCTTTTTCGACGCCCGCGTTCGCCATTCGGAACGCCTGCTTAAAGGGCATCCGCTTGATCAGACTTTCCACAGTCAACACCGAACTTATCCCGATCCCCTGAGGGCACGGCTGGCAGTAGTCACAGCGGTGACACCAGTGGTCCCCCATCGCTTGGATCAAATCGCCCGCCGTCTTCTCATCCTCAGCGGAAAACGGCCTTTTTTCCTCGACAATCGAAACAATCTCCCGCATTTCCGACAATTTCTCTATGCCCGGATCCGGGATCACATTGCCGAATTGGAGTACATAACGAATGGCGACGCCCGCGTCCTCCAGAAGCCCTCCGCCAAAAGGCTTCATCCCGATAAAACCCATGCCCAGTTCCTCAGCGAGAGGAATCGCCTCCTCCCCCGCCGTGCTGTCCACGAAATTAAAAGGAAGCTGCACCGAGGCAAATTTACCGGTTTTCATCAGCTCAATCGCCAACGGAATACTGTGACTCGAAAAAGCCGGGTAACGTATCTTCCCCGCCTTCACCCCTTCGGCCAGCCCCTCCAAAGCGCCGCCGGGAGCAAACACAGCGTCCCGCGCCTCCGCCGACGACAGATTATGCAGCTGATAAATGTCCACATAATCCGACCCCAACCGTTTAAGACACAAGTCCAGATGCTCCAGAAGGGTTTTCTTATCGGTCGCGGTGGATTTTGACGCGATAACCAGACTCTCACGTTTGATATCCTTAATCGCCGCGCCTATCTTCTCCTCGCTGTCGGAATAAGCGTTTGCGGTATCAAGAAAATTAACGCCCAAGTCAATCGCGCCGTTCACGACGGCCGCAGCCTCCGCCCTCGAGAGACGTTGAATCGGGATCCCCCCGAACCCGACCCTGCTCACCATTAAATCGGTTTTTCCAAAACGTATCTTTTCCATAACCTGAGTCTACAACAAAATACAGAAAAATACAACATTGAATTTGCGATTACTGCAATTCGTAATTTGACATGATTTGGCGATTCACCTCTGCCAAGGACAGGCGGCAGAATACCGCCCCTACGGTACCGTGAATGACACGCATCTGTAGGGGCGGCATCCTGCCGCCCGGACCCGTCCGTTGACAGCCAAACGTCCCTTGACTATAATAACGGTATCATTATAATATCTGCCAAACAGATAGGGAGGCGCAGCCTTGCCGCTTTCAAAAATACAACGCCAAAACATCATAACCGAAATCATCCATCAAATCGGATCGCCGTCGTCAAACGGCTTTTTGGACATAGACGCCCTCGCCGCCCATTATGGCGTGAGCAAGCAGAGCGTGTCCCGGATCCTCAGCGAATTACAAGCGGAGAACCGCGTCATTGCCGAGACCGCCGGGCGCAAAAAGAAATATACGCTTCCGCGTGAAGAAATTGAACGCGATTTTCCCGCCGCCGGGCTTTCAGAGGATAAAGTCTTTAGAGAGTACATCAGCGCCTTCATCGCCTCCGCGCCGGAAACACCGCGCCGCAATTTTGCCTATGCGTTCACAGAGATGCTGAACAACGCCGCCGAACACTCGGAAAGCGAGAAGATAACCGTCCGCGCCGCCAAAACCGAATGTTACATTGAATTTTCGATCCGCGACTATGGCGTCGGCATATTTCGCAAAATCGCGCAAGCGATGAATCTTGAAGACGACACCCACGCCTTTTTAGAACTCGCCAAAGGCAAATTTACCACCAAACCGCAAAATCACAGCGGCGAAGGCATCTTTTTTTCCGCCAAGGCGGGAGATATATTCCTCATACGTTGCGGTCAAATCGCCATGACCGTCAGCGGATCCACACGCGATACCGGAAGTAAATATTTGTTCAAGGCAATGGACACCTTGGAACCCGGAACATTTGTCAATTTTCGCATACAGAATGATCATTCGGAAACCCTCGCCGAGGTTTTTGACCGCTACGCGCCCGACGGAAACGGTTTTGTCAAAACCCACATTCCGATCAGGCTATTGGAGCATGATCACATAATGCCGATCGTATCGCGCTCTCAGGCAAAACGACTGCTTGCCAGAGTCGAGAAATTTCAATCCGTCACCTTGGACTTCGACGGCGTACCCGAAATCGGACAAGGCTTCGCCGACGAGATTTTTCGCGTCTTCCACAACAATCACCCGGAAATTGAGCTTATTCCAATCAACTGTACCACCGCCGTTTCAAACATGATCCGCCATGTTTGCCCGAGCGAATCCGTTTGACAAAACCGCCGCGTTATAGTATGCTTATTCAACAATTACTAACTGGAGAATTAGAAAAATGTTCGTAGGCAGAGAATCCGAGCTGAACGCATTGAACAAACTCTATCATCGGAACAGCTTTCAATTTACGGTGATATACGGCAGGCGGCGCGTCGGCAAAACCACGCTGATCAACGAATTTTGCAAAGGCAAAAAAACAGTCTACTTTGTCGCCGTGGAATCCACCGCGAAAGAGAATCTGGAACTGCTGTCCCGGCAGATTTTGACCGCGCTGGCGCCCGGCGCGCCAAGAAACCCCTTCGGCTCATTTCGCGAAGCCATCGAATATGTTTTTGAACAAGCGAGAGACGAACGCGTCATTTTCGCCTTAGACGAGTACCCATACCTGGCCGGGAGCGACCGGGCCGTTTCCTCCATTTTGCAGGCCGCCGTGGATCAGTATCACAGCGACAGCCGGTTATTTCTGATTCTGTGCGGCTCCTCCATGTCTTTTATGGAGAATCAGGTTCTCGGCTACAAAAGCCCGTTGTACGGCCGCCGGTCGTCACAATTGAAGCTGCTGCCCTTCGACTTCTTTGATTGTGCCCGGATGTTTCCGGGATTTGAACCGGAAGACAAAATCGTCCTCTACGGAATCACAGGCGGGATCCCGGAATATGCCTCCCGCGTTGACGACACGCGTTCCGTGCGCGAGAACGCGCGGGAGCTGTTCTTTGACCCGTCCGGACGGTTGTTTGAAGAACCCTCAAACCTGCTGAAGCAGGAACTGAGAATGCCGCAGACTTACAACGGCGTCATCACCGCCATCGCGTCAGGCAGCAGCCGTCTCAGCGAGATTGCCACCAAGACGGGGATCGAAACCAGCCAATGCAGCAATATGCTGGATACCCTCACCAGCCTCAGCCTTGTGCGCAAAGACATTCCTGTAACAGCGCAAAACTCCAAAAAAACCATTTACATCCTAGAGGATCACATGTTCCGCTTCTGGCATCGCTTTGTCCTGCCGAACATCAGCCGTATCACAGCAGGGCTTGGAGACACCGTATGCGACGATGTTTTTGGAGAGCGGCTGAACACCTACACCGGTTACGTCTTTGAAGAATGTGCCAAGCAGTACATGTGGCGGCTGCCGGCCCGTAACGCCGCGCCGTTCCCTTTCCAGAGAATCGGCCGCTGGTGGGGAACGAACCGCAAAGAACGGCGCCAGGAAGAAATCGACTTCATCGCGTGTTCAGACACAGCGGCAATTTTTGGGGAATGTAAATGGCGCGGCGAAACCGTCGGGGAAGACACGCTGAATGAACTCGTCCGAAAATCAACCCTGCTGCCCCAGTTTGGCGAAAAATACTATATGCTGTTCGCGAAATCCGGTTTTACCCAAGCCCTCCGTAAGCGCGTAAGCAAGGATGAACACACGCGGCTGGTGACTCTGCCGGAAATGTTTGAAGCCTGAGCGGCGGCGCCTCTGACCCACATCACCGATATCCCCGCCGCGCTCCCGAATCATCACGCCGCGACCCCACAACCACATCATAGATCCGCTTGCCATCCCACTCGACCCACCCCATTCTGGTCGGCTGCGGGTTTTTATTGAAATCGAAGGTAAGCAAGTAACCTTCCGTCTTGTGCTTTGAGTCCAAATAACGGCACAGCTGATCATACGCTTCCTCATGCTTCTTCCCGCCATGCCACAGCTTTAACTCTACGATGAACTGCTGGTCGAGATATTCCACAATCAAATCCATGCGCAAGGTGTTGCGCGTTTCCGTCTCAATGTGCAAAAAGCCCCGGCCATTGACAAACGGCTTAAGATATGTGTAAAACAGCATCCGGCATTCACGCTCAATAAAACCCTTGTCACGTTCGGCGTACATCTCGTAAAAATGCTGAGCAAACTTTTCAAGCGCGGCTTCCATGCTGAATTTGCCGCCGTCGATCACAGACTCCTTCACAACCGGACTGCGAAAAAGATTGTTCACCAGAACATCAGCCGATAAAAAATCAGCGACTACCATTTCAAAAACCTCATTGGCAATCACCGTTTTGCCATCACGATTAGCGAGAATACCGTACATAGCGCCAAGCTCCACCTCAGGCTGCCGTATGGAGAAAGGCACTTCCACGCCATCCATCAGTATCGCGTACACCAATTCCCTCAGTTTGCGATTGTTGAACACATTCTTAGAAATATCGTCAAACAG
>JAISDM010000188.1 GCA_031264885.1 Peptococcaceae bacterium
GCCGGATCCACAGTCCCGCCTCCGCATCCGCCTTCACGCCGGCCGCAGCCCCGTTCACCGCCGTGCCGGCGCCGGCCAGATCCACGCCGCTCCCGGCGGCATCGTTCACCGTCACAGCCTCCTTCACCGCCGTGCCGGCGCCGGGCCCCGCCGGCTTCACCCACGCCGGCCTGCCGTCCGCGACCACGGCAAATCCGCCACCATACGGCACAAAAGCGAAAGTCTGCCCGCTGGCAAGCGTCTCTCTAAGATTGATCACCGGCCGCCCTCCATTTGTCATCCCGCGCGCGATACACAATTCGCAGTTTACCGCAATATCTCCTCCTTCACCGGGTACGCAGCTTAACTACGAATTGATTAGCCCTGCCTTATATTCCCCGCTGAGAATCCGCTCCCACCAGCCCCTGTTGTCCAAATACCAACGGACGGTGCGCTGAATCCCATCGTCAAAATCCGTCAACGGCGTCCAGCCCAGTTCCCGCTGGATTTTTCCGGAATCAATAGCGTACCGCTGATCATGCCCCGCCCGGTCCGTGACAAACTCAATCAGGCTCTCCGGCTTGTCCAGCGCGCGCAGAATCGTCCGCACCACATCCAGATTCCGGCGTTCGTTATGCCCGCCGATGTTGTATATTTCACCCGTCCCGCCCCGCCGGACAATCCAATCGATCGCCCGGCAGTGATCCTCCACATACAGCCAGTCCCGCACATTGATTCCCTGACCGTACACCGGCAGCCGCTGATTTTCCACAGCCCGCGAGATCATCAGCGGAATCAGCTTTTCCGGGAACTGATAAGGCCCGTAATTATTGGAACAGCGGGAAATGGTAACAGGCAATTTATAGGTGCGGCCATAAGCCTGCGCCAGCAAATCCGCGGAAGCTTTAGAAGCGGAATAAGGCGACGACGCGTGTATGGGCGTGTCCTCCACGAAAAACAAATCCGGGCGGTCCAGCGGCAGGTCGCCGTATACCTCATCCGTAGAAACCTGATGGAACCGCCGCACCTCCGTTTCCCGAGCCGCGTCCATCAAAACCTGCGTCCCGATGATATTGGTTCGAAGAAAAACGCCCGGATCCACAATGGAACGGTCCACATGACTTTCCGCGGCAAAATTGACCACAACGCGGAACCGCTCCCGTCCGAACAAATCCGCCGCCATATCCCGGTCGGCGATGTCCCCCCTTACGAAACGGAAACGGGGATTCGCCAACGGCTCCTTCAACGTTTCGAGATTCCCCGCGTAAGTGAGCAAGTCCAGCCCGACAATCTCATCCTCCGGATGCTCCCGCAGCATATAGTGTACAAAATTGCCCCCGATGAAACCGGCCGCCCCCGTCACTAAAATTTTCACATGAACACACTCCTCGTCCGTCCAAGCCTCAAGAACCCAAGCCTCAGAACACCGGCTCACAGTCGCGCAGCAGCGGCGCCCGCATGTCTTTTTCCGACAAAATCAGGGGCGCGTCCCCCAAGCCCCCCCAGTCTCCCCAGTCTATCCCTATATCGGGATCATCGTACCGGATCCCCCGGTCATATTCCGGCGCGTAATACGCGTCCACCTTGTACTGAATCTCCGTATCGTTTTCCAAAGTGAGAAAGGCGTGGGCAAATCCCGCCGGAATCAGCAGCAGCTTCTTGTTCGCCGCCGTCAGTTCCGCCTTGTACCATTGCTTATAAGTCGCCGAATCCCGCCGCAAATCCGCCGCCACATCCAGAACCGCGCCCCGGGTGCAGCGCACCAGTTTGGTTTGAGCGGCGGGAGGAATCTGGAAATGCAAACCCCGCAGCACCCCCTTTTGCGCGGAATAAGAATGATTGTCCTGAACAAACTCCATATCCGCGCCGCACCGCTCCAAAATCTTCTTCGAATAAGATTCCATAAACCAGCCCCGATGATCCCCGTGAACCTGCGGCTCCAGCAGCCAAAGCCCTTTAAGCGGCGTTTCCAAAAATTTCATTTGCGCACCCTTCCCTCCGCGACGTTTTTCAGATGAACGCCATAAGGCGAATTCCCATATGCCGACGCGCAAGCCAGCAATTGTTCGCCGCTGATCCAGTGCTTGCGCCAGGCTATTTCCTCCGGCGCCGACAAGGTGATCCCCTGCCTTTTTTCCAGCATTTGGACAAAATTGGACGCTTCCAGCAGGGAATCCATCGTTCCCGCGTCCATCCAGGCATAGCCACGCCCCAGGATCTGCACATCCAGCAGTCCTTTTTCCAAATATATCCGGTTCAGATCCGTAATCTCCAGCTCGCCCCTGACGCTGGGTTTCAGCGTCTTCGCGAAGGACGCCGCCCGGCCGTCGTAGAAATACAGCCCGGTCACCGCGTAATTGGACTTGGGACGCGCGGGTTTTTCCTCAATAGAGACCGCCCTTTGATTCTCATCAAACGCCACCACGCCGAAACGGTGAGGGTCGTCCACATAGCAGCCGAAGACGGTGGCCCGTCCGCCGCCGGCCGCCGTTCCCGAATGGGCCGTCGCCTCCG
Organism: Peptococcaceae bacterium; assembly: GCA_031264885.1. Lineage (GTDB taxonomy): Bacteria > Bacillota > Peptococcia > DRI-13 > UBA5745 > JAISDM01. The sequence goes on from JAISDM010000188.1 coordinate 2,494, forward strand.
CGAGTATCTCCGAAAACCCGTTGCCATAAAAAATATTGTCCCCCAGAATCATGGCGCAGGGTTCGCCGCCGATAAAATCCTCGCCCAAAATAAACGCCTGAGCCAGCCCTTCCGGCTTCGGCTGCTCCTTATAGGTGAAAGAGAGCCCGAGGCTCCGGCCGTCTCCCAGCAGCCGCTCGAAATTCGGCAAGTCCGCCGGGGTGGAGATGATCAAAATCTCACGAATGCCGGCCAGCATCAAGGTGGAAAGGGGATAATAAATCATCGGCTTGTCATATACAGGCAGCAGCTGTTTGCTGGCGATCAAAGTCAGCGGATACATGCGAGTCCCCGAGCCGCCCGCCAGAATGATCCCTTTCATACGTTTCGCTCTCTCGCTTAACTCTGACAGGAAGTGATGGCCGCCATATTCACAATATCCTCCACACTGCAGCCTCTGGACAAGTCGTTGACCGGCTTGGCCATGCCCTGGAGAATAGGCCCGATGGCCTCCGCGTCCCCAAATCGCTGCACCAGCTTGTACCCTATGTTGCCGGATTGTAAGTCAGGAAATATCAGCACATTGGCTTTGCCGGCCACCGCGCTGCCGGGCGCCTTCTGCAGACCGACGGAAGGAACCACCGCCGCGTCCAGCTGCAGCTCGCCGTCCACCTCCAATTCGGGATGATTCTCTTTAACCAACTTTGTGGCCGTGACCATTTTGTCCACCAGCTCATGGCTGGCGCTGCCCTTGGTAGAGAAGGACAACATCGCCACCCGCGGATCTATGCCGGCCAGTTTCTTGGCCGTCTGCGCCGAAATATAAGCAAAATCCGCCACCTGTTCGGCGGTGGGATTGGGGGTGACGGCGCAATCGGCAAAAACAAAAATCCCCGAATCGCCCAGTTCTTTCTTGGGGGAGATGATGACGAAAGCTCCGGACACGCTGGAAATCCCCGGCGCCGTCCGAATAATGGTCAAAGCGGCCCTCAGCACATTGCTGGTGGCATTCCGCGCGCCCGCCACCATACCGACCGCCTCGCCCTGTTTGACCAGCATGGCGCCAAAGTAGAGGGGGTCCTTCATTTGCTTGACGGCGCCGTCCTCCGTCATACCCTTCGCCTTGCGCATCTCATAGAATGTCTTCGCGTACGCGTCGAAGCTCGGCGATTTTTCCGGATTGACAACCGTGATTCCGGCGATATCGGCGCCTTGCTTTTTGGCGGCGCCCTGCACCTCCGCCTCATCGCCCAGCAAAATCAGCCTCGCGATTTTTTTCTGATGAATGACAGCCGCCGCGGACACCGTTCTCTCCTCCGTACCCTCGGCCAGCACGATGGTTTGATAGTTGCTCCGGGCTTTTTCCTGAATAGACTCAATAAAATTCATAGTCGCTCCCCCTGTCTCAATATCCATAATCATAAGAATATGTCACCGATATTATACCCCGATTCGGAATCGTTGTAAATCCTCAGGATTCACGACTTCAACTCGTAGTTTGGCATGAGTTAGTGAAATGTACCAGAGCAAGCATGAGCGGATCCGGATTCCAGGCGGCAGGATGCCGCCCCTACGGTACCATGTGTGCCGTATCTGTAGGGGCGGCATCCTGCCGCCCGTCCTTGACAGACGCGCCTTTCCAAACTACGAACCGCAGATTCACGAATCCTTGCTGTCCGCGTGATATTTTACCCGCGGAATCTGAATGGAGAAATAATAGCCTCTTTCGTCCATCTTCCCCAGACTGGAAGGAATCTGAAACATCTGCGCGACGCTCTGAAAATCTTTCACTTCCACGGGATGGGGGCGCAAACGGCCGCTTTCGCCGCGGACCGCGATGGGATATACTCTCACTTCCACCGAATCGTCGGAAAAACACAGCTTCGCCACACACCCATAGGACTGGCCGTCCGTGCCCGTGTCATGATTGAACACAAAATCGCCCAGGGAATACAGCACGAATTTACCGCGAACCGTTTCAAATCCGGAAATCTCATGGGCGCCGTGCCCGACGACGCAATCGGCCCCGTCGGCGACCAATTGGGCCGCAATCCGCCTCGCTTCATCCATACGGTCCAGGAAGCCGCTCCCCCAATGAGGCGACACGATGATGAACGCGTCCGGGTATTGACTTCTGTAATCGCGTAGCGCCGCGCGGTACGAATCGGACAGGCACGCCGCGCCGGGGCTCGCGCCCAGAGCGTATTGCCAGCGCCTGGTTTCCTCAAAGACACAGACATTGAAGAAAATCACTCTGCATCCGCCGGCCATCAGAAACAAGGGTTTCTCCGCCTCATTCACATTACGCCCGGATCCCACCGTCAATATCTGCTCCGCGCGAAATATCCTCAAAGTCTGCCGGCAGCCGTTACCGCCATAATCCATGCTGTGCCCGTTGGCCAGCATCACCCCATGAACGTGACACGCCTTCAGTTCCGCGGCCGCCCTTTTGGGATCCTCCCTGTGTACACGCTCCAAATACCGCTGGAAAGGCGACGTCTTGAGTCTGGTCAGCACCGCTTCGAAGTTTATAATATTGAAATCACCCTCGCTCAGGAACGCGTCCGCTTCCTCCGGCAAAGGATCCGTTCCGTCTCCAAAGTATGTGTTCCCCGCCACAGTCACGACGCCGCGTTCCTGACTGTCCCCGACCGGCCGCCAGACAGGCTCGGAGACCACCGATATCTTCTTTTGATTGGCAAACAATATTCTGCATACCGCGGCGTCCCGCTCATAGGGCGTCCGCGCGCCGCACACACACACGCACACGCGCTCCTCCCCGATTTTTGCCAGGGCGGCGGCATGATACGACTGATCCCCGAAGCAATAATAATACATAACATCGTCCGCCCCATGCAAGACGCTGGCGCTTTCAAAAGATCTCCCCCTGTAAACCGTAAAAACCGTCTTGAGCAGTTTCAGTCCCTCCATAGGCAGGGAAAATATCTCAACCGCGATCTTAAACAAGTCCTCCAGAAAGAAGCCTTGCTCCACCCTGGAATCCTTGCGCCCCGTAATGTTTTTGAACACATCGGAGGAAAGTTTCAGCCTTCTCGCCATTTCGTTGAGACTCTGCCTCAACGGGCGCTTCAGCGCCTGATTCAAAAAATCCCCGAGCGCCAGAATCGCGTCGGGCGCGTTTAAAACCACGAGGGCCTCCAGAAGCTGTCCCGCCGAAACCTGATCCTGAAACTCAAGCCCGATGGAATTCCGCTGGTTCCGGTCTTCCGGCGCCCGATTCTGTATGACGGTCTCATCCGCAAGGGCAATCCTCTTCTCGCAGAGAAGCTGGAGTACAAAATTCAAGAGCAAAACGCTGCCCAGCCCTTCGTCGATTCTCCGATCCACACCGCCGCTTTGAAGCATGACCATTTTGTCAAGAGAATAAACGCTGTAAGCGGGCGTTTGAATCTCTTCCACAGCCTCCGCGCCGTACCGCGGCTCCGACGCAAGGAGCTCCATCCCCGCGCCGCCGTCCGCGCCAGCCGCGCCATCCCCGCCGGCCGCGCCGTCCATGCCGTCCGCAATGCTGGCGACAGCGTCCAGAACCTTGCTCAGCCCGGCATCCGCCCGAGGGCCTCTGAGCAGCAGGCAATCACGGCCTCTTATGTACTCGCAAACCGCGCCCGCCAGACTCTCCGCGTCGGTGTAAACATTCATGGCCATGCCTTTCGGCAATCGATCCGAGAGGCTTTGGAAATCCTCCCCATATCCGAACAGTATGTCCATTCCGGACGCCGCCAGCAATTCCGCCGGGCGAGCCTCCTCCAAATCCCCCGCGCCGCCAAAAACGGCTATTTTCCTGCCCTCGCCCGAGTTTTTCCCGGCTTCCTCATTCAATATTTCAAGCGCCGTACTCAAGCTGGAGGACGCCCTGCCTTCATAACAATCGTCCAGCAGAGTGACGCGGCCCCCGGGAACCTTGATTCTGGCGGCGCGGGATATACAGTCATTTGAGGGATAACCGGACAATTTTTCGGACAAAGCCTGAATGTCCAGTCCCGACAATTTCATCACCGTCAGTACCGCCAGAGAATCCAGAAGAACCGTTTTGCTTGTCAGCGGCAAGGCGTAACGGAGCTCCTCCCCAAGGACGACCGCCTTGATTTTCATGAATTGACCGGTTCTTTCCAATGAGACGGCATAAGAATCATTCGACGGATCCATTCCATAGGATACGGGCTTCGCGCCGTATTTGACGACCTCAGCGCGCACATAACCGAACTGCGTCATGCCGCTGTTTAAGACAGCTACGCCGCCCGGTTCCATGCCCTCGCATACCTTCGTTTTATAAAAAGCGTTCCGCCCGATCTTAACATCCGTGATCACACAGATGTGCGGCTTAATCCAGTTTGAAATACTGCCGCCGCTCATTCTCAGCGCGGACATCCCCACTTCAAGCACACAGAAATCGGGATTCCCGACACATTTGGCCATAGCGAGATATATGCCGGTATCCGTGTTGAAATCCTCCTTGGTACACACCAGGGAATAATCTCCGCCCACGCAATAAACAAGCATATTTTTGACCGCCGATTTTTCTTCCGTTTCGGTGACAGATATAATGATGCCCGTCATTTTATGTCTCACGGACAATGCCATTTTTTGAAAAATATCATAGGTGTTGCCGACCACCAACTGCGGAACATCCAATTCCGGAATGGGCTGCCGCGCGATGATGCCGCCAATCTTATCCCCGGTACTTTTCAAAATCCCGTGGACATCGTTCGAACCCTCATAAATACTGGTATTGCCGCTGCTCTTGCGCCACGTCTCAGGGTCGATCGCGACAAACACCGTATCCGGATCGACGACGCCCAGTATATTGATCGCGAAATCTTTCGCCTGCCAGCTCTCCGAGGCCGGTTCCTTATACCATTCCCCCTTGAGGATCTCCCGCAGTTCCTGCCCGCTCCAGCCTTTCATTTCCTTCAGCGCGAACCACCTCCATCCTCCGCCCCATCGCAGAGTTTTCTCAGTTTCCAAAATATCACATAAGCGCGCCGCCGTCAATCGGAGAAAATGACATTC
>JAISDM010000217.1 GCA_031264885.1 Peptococcaceae bacterium
TTTTTTGCTTATTTTTCTCTCAGGCAGGGACGCATGCTGGAGGCGCTGATGGCCATGGTGAAGGCGTTATGCAGGAGGGCTGAGGTGTTGGGTGTAATCGTCCCTGTCAGTCCCAGGAACAGAATGGCTGTGTTCACGGAAATGATGGATTGGAAATTGCCTTTGATACGGTTCATCAGTTTTTGGCTCAGCTTCCGAATGGTCACCAGGCTGTGGAGATCGGAGGTCAGCAGGGTGATGTCCGCTACTTCTCTGGCGATGTCGGAGGAGTCTTTCATGGCCACCGACACGTCTGCCGCCGCCAGCGCCGGGGAATCGTTGATTCCGTCTCCCACCATGACGACCTTATGGCCTTCCGCTTTCAGCGCCTTCACAATGGCCGCTTTGTCCTCCGGCAGCACTTGGGAGCGGTAGCTGTCGATCCCTAACCGTTCCGCCACAATTTTGGCGGTGGCTTCGCCGTCTCCGGTCAGCATGACCACTTGGCGGATGCCGGCAGATTTAAGGGCGGCGACGGCTTCCGCCGCTTTTTCCCGGGGCGGGTCTGTGACGCAGATAAAACCGGCCATCTTGCCGTTTATGCCGAGGAAAATCACTGAATCTCCGTTGGCTTCCTGATCCGCCTGATTTTTTTGGGCAGGGGTGATCTCGACTTTTTCATCCTCCGCCACAAAATGGAAGCTGCCGATGACCACTTTTTTGCCTTGATAGAGGGTGGCGATTCCGTGGGCGACTATGTACTCTACTTCGGCGTGTTCTTCCTCATGGTGCAACTGCTCTTCCTGGGCTTTGCGAACCACCGCCCGGGCTACGCTGTGAGGGAAATGTTCCTCCAGGCAGGCCGCGGTGCGCAGCACTTCATCCCGCTCGTAGCCGGCAAAGGGTATCACGCGGCTCACCACAGGGCTGGCCACGGTTAAGGTTCCGGTTTTGTCAAAGACGACGGTGTCCGCCTCGGCGATGGCTTCCAGGTATTTGCCGCCCTTGACCATAATCCGCTTGGCGGCGGCTTCTCGCATGGCGGAAATCACCGAGATAGGGGTGGCTAATTTAATGGCGCAGGAATAATCCACCAGGAGCACCGACAGGGCTTTGCGCAGGTTCCCTGTGAAGCCGTATACGCCCAGAGCTAAGAGGAAACTGAAGGGCACGATCCGGTCCGCGATCCGTTCGGCTTTTGACTGTATGCCGGCTTTCAGGCTTTCCGACTGGTCGATAAGTTCCACCAGCCTGTTGATGCGGGATTCTCCCGCCAGGGCGCGCGCCTCAATAAGGATGGAGCCTTCTTCCAGGGCGGTGCCGGCAAAAACGCTGTCCCCGGGTTTTTTGAATACGGGCAAGGGTTCTCCGGTCATGGAGGCTTGGTTGACGCTGGCCTCCCCGGAATAGACTTTTCCGTCCACGGGAATCATGGAGCCTGTGCGGACCGCCACTTTATCCCCGATCTGCAGCTGAGAGACGGGGATGGAGACCTGCTGCCCGTCTTTCTCCACCCACACCGTATCCACATGGATGGCCAGGCTTTGGGATAAGGCGTTGCGGGTTTTTCTCCGGGTATAATCCTCCAGCAGTTCGGAAAGTCTCAGTAAAAACATAATGGATGAAGCTGTGTTAAAATTCCCTTGCAGTATGGATACGCCCACCGCCGCTCCGTCCAGCACTTCCACGGCGACGCGTCCCTGGCGCAGACAATTTAGTCCTTTGCTCAGGAATTTTAATCCCCGCCGGAGGGTAATCAGGGTGCGGAGGGGCCAAGGCAGAAGCAGGCGTTCTACCAGCCGGTTGAAGACGATCCGATACAGGCGCTGTTTAAACTGCAAATCAATGTCGAGGGCCGCTTCTTTGCCGGTTTTGCTTACCGGTTCCAATTGTTTAAGGTTGATTTGGGAGACCGCCTGAAGGATCTGGCCGCGGAACCCTGGTTCGTAACAGACCAGAATGCCGCCGGTAAGATGGCTGACCTTGACGCTTTCAACATAGGGGAGCTTGTCCAGGCGCGCCCATATGGCCAGGGCTTCCTCCTTTGTAAACGCGTAATTCCCTGAGCGCACGCGGATGCGGCCGGGCATGTCGCTGACAATGCGGTGGTTCATGCGTCGGCGGATCCGTTCGCTTCGCCGGCGCCACCCGCTTGCTGCTGGGCCTCATAGCATAAATCCTGGGCTTCCTCTTTCATGGCTTCGAAGGCGCTCATAGCGTCCTGCTGAACCTTCATACCTTTGGCCAGCACTTTGACGACGCCTTTACGCACGATGTCACTTTTGAGAATTTTGATCCCGACGGTGGCCGCGGCTACCCCTCCGATAAAAGAGAGTACCTTCGCGCTGCGGAAAAAACCAATGAAATTCATACAATCACCTCATTTTTTATTTTTAGCAAATACTAACTTATCAGAATAAATTATATCGGATAACCGCGAATCGTGTCAAGATATTTTCACATGATTTTTACACCCACACTTTTTTGGATTCTGGGACAAGCCCAGAATGACAGGGGTTTGAACAGTAACGAACCGATTTTCACATTAAAAAAACCTAAAAACAATCCGGAGCATCGAATGATGAGATCAAATGGGAGCGGGCTGTCTCCGCGAAGTTGGAGACGGCCCGCTCTTTTTGTTGGCGGTGTGGGTGACGCGGTCATCCGGGGATGGCGGCGTATTACCGCGCGGCGCGGCGTCGGATGCGTGTTACGCACAGTGCCGCGAGCAGCAGAACGACTGCCGCGAGGGCTGCGATGCCGGCCGGATTGTAGCCGGCGGGGGCAGCGGTTCTGTTATCGGCGGCGTCGTTCAGCGGGGATGATTCCGCTGTGCCGCCGGCCGGCGCGGGGCCGCGCAGGTCGAAGACGACGGTGATCACGCGATTGTCTGTGAAGTGGGCGGCGATCTCGTGCGGGCCGTAGGCGAAGCCGGTGAGTTTCTCCGCTGTGACGGTCAGAACGGTGCTGCCTGAGCGTGTGGTATAATCCGCGCCGGGCGTCCACAGGGCGCCGTCGAAGTACAATGCCTCATAATCGTCCAGAGCGATGTCTATGCGAATCTCCAGGGGCCGGCCGCTGCCGTCCAGCTCAAAATATAATATGCCGTCCGCGTCG
>JAISDM010000058.1 GCA_031264885.1 Peptococcaceae bacterium
TGCCCCCGGGGGGGCCCCGGCATGCCGGGCCCCGGCCCGTTTTCGTACTGTCGGGGGCGGCAGACTGCCGCCCCTACGGTATCGAAAGGTTATCATTTCGGCATATGTGGTCCGTATCCGTAGGGGACGGCGTCCTCGACGTCCCGCGGTTTATCATTTTTGAATTCCGTCTTAAGACGCCGCCGCGTAGGCGGCCGCGCCCAGCGCCCCCGCGTATTCCGCTTCGTCCGGGATCATATAATCCAGCTTGGACAGCTTGCGCAAAGCCTTCACAAAGGCGTTGTTCTTTGCCATCCCGCCGCACAGAAGCACACATTCCACCGCCGGTCTGTAGATATCCACGATCACCGAATACGCCCGCACCGCCACAGCGTCCACAACCGCCATGGCCACTTCTTTGGGAGAGGTTCCGTGATTCAGCAGACTCAGCGCGTCCAGCTCGGCCATAACCACACAGCCGTCATTGACCTCCGCCTGATACGGCACATCCAAACCGCCCAGTTCCTCTATGCTCAAACCCAGGCGTCCGGCCATGGATTCCAGGAACAGTCCCAATCCGGCCGAACACTTCTGATTGATCAGCATCTCCTGAATGCCCCCGTCCTTCAGCGTCACCACCAAGGTTTCGTCGGCGCCCGCATCCACCACCGTCGTCGCCTTGGGACATAGCAGCGCGGCCGCTTTGGACGCCGCCACAGGCTCCGTGATTTTGCCGGCGGCAAAACTCACGTCGAATTTGCCCTTGCCGGTAGCGACCACTTTGGTCACATCCGAGGCGGATATTCCCGCTTCTTTCAGCGTTTGGCTCCATACCGCCTCAATGGCGCCGGGCCGGTCCGCCCCTCCGGAAAGCCCCTTCCCTCTGGCGACGATCTTATTATCTTTAAGAATAACGGCTTTGATGTTTTCCAATCCTACGTCTATGCCTGCCGTAATCATATTTCGTCCCTCCTGTCTAATCATCCAATTTCTCTAAGCCCTGACTCTCCATCCAGGCGTCCAGCTGATCCAGGAAGCGCGTTTCGTCCAAATCGGTGCGGTCTCCCGGCTGGCTGCCTTCGTAGTGCAATACGTTGAGTCCGGATTCTTTCAAATACATGGCCTGCTCCTTTCGGGTCAGGGTGCAGCCCACCCCGGAGCGCCAAATCGCCAGAAGGGCGCCGTCCGCTTTCATGATTTTGGCGAACTCCGCGATTCTGCCTCGCTGCAGATATTCGTCCGTCTTGAAATTATCCGGCTTCCTGGGATCAGGGCCCAGGAGCTTACGAACCGCGTCCTCCCGCGTCACAACGGGCGTGTCTTCCGGATATTTGGGATTCTCCCTATTGCCTATGCTGCCGTCCGGCTTGAATTCCATATCCCCGAATCCCACATGCGTGTATTGAGAGCCCAGACATACCGCTCCATACTGTTCCAGATAGCGATAATATTTCAAAAAATGCCAGGAAGGCGGATGCGCCTCAATCCAGCGGTACCGCTCGGTTCCCACCGCGGCGATCTGGTTCTTGGCCCGCCATTCCACCTCATCACGGAAGTGCTTCCACAAATCCAGAGTGTCCTGCGGATCGACCTTTGTCAAGGATCCGATGGTATAAAAGGAATACAGGTCTTTCACAGAGATCGGCGCCGGCTTGTATGTCATAAAAATGGCCACGTCCGTCTGATATTCCTTCTTCTTTGTGTCCGCTTCCCCCAGTTCCAGCAGCTTCTCATCGTTTAGTTTTTGCCCGAAAACCCGTTCCATATCGTTCAACACCCGGTACTGGCAGTACACATGATGCTCCCGCAGCGCTTCCTCCCGCTTCTCGTCCCGGTCGCCGAAATAGGTCAGCCGATCCGCCATCCATTGAGGTATCGGCAAAAAATCCCTCGCCTGCTGCCCGCGTTTGCCATGCTGGTCACACTGACAGGGCATGGGAATGACAAATTTCCGCACGGGGAAGGGATCGCCGTCAATTTGATACCCCAGGAACTGAGACCCCCACAGATTGTTCACATAACCGCAGAGCTCACGCCCCCATCCCCGCGTCTCGCTGGCCAGCCGGCATTTCCGGGCGAAGGAAGAACTTTTGTTCTGAATCATGGATCCCGCCGGGTTATCCTCCAAAATCGTCACAGCCGGAAACGCCTCGGACCAGTCAGCGTTCAGGGTGTAAGTATTGCCCTGACCCACTATTTTTTCCTGACTGCTGGCGGACGCCTGCCATTTGGCCCGCAATTCCTTAGCCTTAGCCCAGCTTTCCAAGGGCTGTGTTTTCCAAATTTGCGCCTTACTCATCTCTCCACCCCTATTCGCCAAATGCTTTATGCCAGCCGGACAAATGATTCAAACCGGGCTTCAGCATGTTCATGAACGCCTCCAGCCGCGCCGACGTCTCATCCGCCGGTAACTTAACCCCCCGCTCAAAATAATGATAGGGGATGTTCCGCTCCCGCAATATCTTCCATACCGCGTAGGAGTCCGACCCGTGAGGATGACAGTATACCTGTTTTGCCACAAGGGCGCCGTCTATATTGAAATCCTCCGACAACTCGAAAATATGCTGGGGACGCCGCCGCCAGTTATTGTCCTTCAGCGCGCAGTGGGGTCTCCCCAAATATCTCAGGGCCAGCGCCATCAGCCGGTCCTTCATTGGAAAAACGTTGTTCCAGTAATAAGAGGTTCCGTTGTCCAGTTCGTCTATGACGATGTTGCCCCCCAGCGCCTCCACCAATTCCTCCAGCCCCGTATCAAACGTCTCGCTGCCTATGAGCATCAGCCGGATCCGGTCTTTGTCCGGCGCCCTCTCCTCCGCTTCCGCCAGGAAGTCCGCCAGCAGCTTATTCATCTCCGCCTTGTCCATCACCTGATCCGCCAAAACCAGGTTCATCATCTCCGAACCCAGTACCGGCGTCCGTTCCATCCGCCTCAGTTCGTTGACGCGCCTCAACAGCATCCGGTTCGTATTGTACACCTCGATCGCGTGGTCCAGATCCGCTTCCGTCACTTTCTTCCCCGTCAGCTCTTCCATCCGATCCAGATATACCTGGAATTCCGACCGCGTGGCGTGTTTGGACGTGGGCGCGTCTGTGTAGTCGGGCAAAAACAGATAAAAATTGAACAGCTTCTCATTGTTGTTCGCCGCTACTTCAAAAGCGTTGTACATCCACTGGCAGCCTTCCACATTTACGATTCCGTCTATGTAGTCATACCGACCGCTGAGGAACAGATTGGTGATGTCCCGCACCGGGTAGCAAGAGGCGTATATCCATTTGTCCGAAATATAGTCCGGCTCATGTCTGGCCAAAACCCTTACCGGCAGCGCGCCCGCCGCGTACGCGATCTCTTCCGGGAAGTACGGCTCGAACCAGCCGATGACCTTCCCTCCCGTCCGCTTCTTCCATGCTTTTGCGTATTCGTGCCGATCTTCCACCAGCTTCTTGAAGTCCATTGTCACTCCTCCTATTCCGACGCCAATATCGCCGCGCCTATCGCTCCCGCCAGCATGGGATCCCAATCGCTTGTAAGCGCTGTGGTCTTCAACTCTCTCTCGATTCGCTTCGTCACACCCGAATTCTTGGCCAATCCCCCTGTGAAGCCCAGCTTCTCGTAGACCTTGATATCCCCCACATCCAAGGGCTGCAGCTTGCCGATGACCCCCAATATCCGCCACGCCAGCGCAAACAGATGGGACGCGTACACCTCGTTCTCCGTCAGCGGCTCCGCCCTGTATTCCGGCCGGAACAGCCCCATCGTTTCGGTGCTGGCAAAATTGTAACAGGTCGTACTCACCGGCTCGGGATCCGTTTTCCCATCCAGCGCCAGAGATTTCTCCCCGATCTCCGTGATGGGGACATGGAGCAGGTCGCACACCATCTCTACGTTTCTTCCCATGCCTGTGGCGCAAATATCGTTCATCATGAAATCCCTCACCCGGTCCCATTCATAGAGCCGGATGGCTTTCACGGTCTGCGCGCCCAGATCCACCACCGTCGTTACCTCCGGCCCGTACAGGAACCGGGCGCCTTTGCCGTGACAATGCACCTCGTCCAGACTCTTCGAGGCGTAGCCGGCGTTGATTTTTCCAAAACCCGTGGCGCCTATGGCCCCGATGTCTTTCACGGTCATTCCGGAATTGCCTGTCGCTTTGGCAAGCACCTCTTCCGCCGTCTGCTTAAAATCGGTTCCCGTGTGAATACTGGCATATCCGTACAGTTCCCCATCACAAATGACGACCGCCTGCGCGCTGGTGGTTCCGATATCCACCCCGGCGGCGACGGTTTTCGCCTTCCTCCAGTCCACGCTGTCAGAAAGCCAGCTCGTTTCCGGCCATTTCGAATATTCCCGCGTCATTCATTTTGCCTCCTTATTTTTTTAATATTTGATCCACATTTATATTGTATAATTACCTGAGAGGATGATCAAGTCTAAAATGAATGATTTTTATGATATTTCTGAAAAAATGTTACTGTTCACAGGGGATACCTATACCGTAGGGGCGGCATCCTGCCGCCCGGGACCGTCCAGAAACGGTCATATCTTGTCATTCCGGGCTTGTCCCGGAATCCAGGTTCCCGCTTTTTGGATTCTGGGACAAGCCCAGAATGACAGGGGTGTGAACAGTAACAAAAAATATGGAGGTTGTCCCGGAATCCATTAAATACGGAGGTTGAAAAAAATGCGCTTTAAAATTTGTATCGCGGGGCTCGGACTCATGGGGGCTTCCTTCGCTTACGCCCTCAGAGGCTTCCGCGGCGCGGTCCTGGCCGGCGTAGACGCGGATGAAGGCGTTTGCCGCGAGGCCGAACGGAGAGGCGCGGTGGATCAGGCTTATCTAAAGATTGAAGACGCCGTTCCCGGAACAAGCGTTCTCATGTTCTGCGTATATCCCAGCCATATCCCTTCTCTGTTGAAGCGATGCGCCGGCTTGCTCCCCCCCGGAGCGGTTCTCACCGACATCTGCGGCGTCAAAAGCCGCCTCTATGAGGAACTGACGCCCCTGCTTCCGCCCCACGCGCATTACGTGGGCATCCACCCCATGGCCGGCAAAGAGCGGGACGGCTTCGGCAACGCCGACCCCGCCATTTTTCACAACAGCGGTTTCATCATCTGCCCCCATCCCGCCACCCGGCCGGAAGACATCGCGCTGATGCGGGAGATCGCCGCGTACATCGGCGCGGGCAGAATCGCCGTGACCGATTACGAAAAACACGACGAGATCATTTCTTATACCAGCGACCTGATGCACATCTCAGCGGCGGGGCTCTGCCTGAATTTCCACCCAGAGATGAGCCTTGCCCACACCGCGGGCGCCTACAGAGACTGCACCCGAATCGCGGACATCAACGCGGACGCCTGGACAGAACTGCTGCGCGCCAACAGCGCTCATGTGCTGAACACCCTGGACGCGCACATCAGCGGCCTCGCCGCTATACGCGCCGCCATCGCCGCGGAAGACAAAGAAGCCCTCCGCGCCCTGCTGGACCAAGCCGGCCGGAACAAAAGAACCATGCTCGCGCGCTGACCGCGGCAGCCGCGGACGCCACATCAGCGGTCCGCCGCGCCGCCACGCGGGCAAAAAGCGACGGGCGGCAAGATGCATCTCCATTCACAGCGCCGTAGGGGGGCGGCATTCTGCCGCCCGGGACCGTCCGGGAACGCACTCATCCCGTCATTCCGGCGCCATATTTCTGTCATTCCGGGCTTGTCCCGGAATCCAAAAATAATAAACCAAGGAACCTGGATTCCGGGACAAGCCCGGAATGACAAGATGGGACGCCGGAATGACAAGATATAGTAGTTTTCGGACGATCACGGATGTCAACGCCGCCCCTACATATACATCATTCACGGCGCCGTATTTGCTCTATCTGTCCGCAGCGCGCCGCCACGGCGTTCGCTATTTTGTCGCGGCGCTCCTTGTCAATGATATCCGATCGCGCCAATATGCCGGCGCACTCCTCTTTAATGCCGTCCAGCGCGCCGTAATCGAACCAGCTCAAATCAGACACCAGTTTTATTTGATCGCCATGACTTGTTTTAAACGGCTGACATTTTCTCTGTTCCCCAATCTCAACGGTATTGTGCCACAGCGAGGTTCCGCAATCAAATATCGGCGCGAGCCCCTTCCACTCAAGCGTTTCCGCGTTTCGGACAAAGCCGAAATTATTATAGTGTCTGTCCTCGTTTGAAATGATGTAATCCAGCGTCAGCATTTTGTCGATTCCCGGACGGACATCCGGCATGCCAAGCAGTTCGCAGCAACGCAGCAGATGCGAAAAGTCGGAATCCCCGTCATCCATTATTCTTGAATGAAACACTTTCCACGCGGATACAAGCTCCGTATCCGCGGAAAGAAAGTTTTCGCATAAACTGTACGGTTCGGCGGATTCAAACATCAAACAGTACGGGACATGAGCAATCCCCAACCTTTGCATCACCGCGCTTGCTATAACCTCGTTATACGGCTCTTGTTTCCACGGTTCGCCGCCACCTTTGACCAGCAGGCGCTTCCCGTCCGCAATAATCCATTTCTTGCGCAGCCTGCCTTCCGAGGTGTTGTCCGGCGATACGAGATTGATGTGGTTCCTGTCCGCAGGCTCGCGGCCAAAAAGCATCTCGCCTACGTCCTTTGAAAAGTCATTTTGGAAAAAGTTAATATCCGCCCAAACCAGCCCGGAGTCCAATGGCCGAATCCAGTAATGGTCGGACAAACTCAGTCCGTAACACTCCAAAATCAGATGCTCAGTCGTGGTTCGGCCCAAGCGCGTATATAAATCCCAGATACCGGTACGGCTCGCGGGGATGGAACGTCCCCTCAGCCAGTCGTTCAATTCACGGATGTCAACGCCGCCCTTCAAGGACTGAACGCCCAACGGAATATGCGCCGGATTGTGAACCGCGCCAATATCCGTTATGGCCGGCGCGGCTTCGGCTATTGTCAGTTCCGCGACCTCAATGTTCTTATGCATCAACATACATTCCATGGGTTCTCCCTCTTTTTTTCACTCACAGACCGCGTTTCCTACACACAATTTGCCCATCGCGAGTTTCCGTTTTTCCTGCGGCATCTTTTCAATGGCGTAGCGCAGAGCGGTGCGAGGCATGACCGTTCGCCGTTCCATGACGAAATCGAACACCTCCCGCTCATGAGTCTCGGCGGCGGCTTTGAGCATCCAGCCATAGCCTTTTTGCACCATGTCGTCCGGATCGAGAAGCAGCGCGTCGGCGACGCGAAATACAAGCGGCAAAAACAGCCCGCGCCGGGCGGGGACAATCAGTGTCACCGCCGCGCCGCGCTTCATCCAGCGATTGTCTGAACGCGTCCACGCAAAAAGTCTCTCGGACAGTTCCGGATATTTCGTCACCAAGTCGCCGATTGTGTGGTTGCACAGCGTGTCGCACATAGCCCAGTTCCGCACATAACGCTCTGCCCATCGGGCAAAAACGTCGAAGTCTTCAGGCTCGGCGGTTTTCCCGACCGCCTCCGACAGCGCGCAGGCTACGCCCGCTTCTTCCTGAAGGCCGCTTTGCCACAAAGCGTCGCAAAGCTCAAAAATTTCCTCCTTTGGCGACGACTTGACAAGCTCTGCGGTGTAACGTTTGGCGATCCTGTTTACCTCGGCGCTTTTCAGCCCATAGGCTTGAAAATGCTCTCCACCCTTGAAAAACCGCTTGCCGGATTCCGCGGCGGCTGGGTCGGCGGCGGCTTTAAGATCGCCGCGGATACGGGTCAGGATGGCCTGTACCGACTTTCTCATCATTGTGTGGGTAAACCTCACTTCCGGCTTTGTTAGATCGTAGCTTTGCCCGATCAACGTCTTTGTCAAATCATCCGGCGCGTCGCCCTCCATGACGATGGTAATCCAATGATTTTTGTTCATGTGCCAACCGGGGATAATACTCTTAAACGCGCTCCGCAGAAAGTCCCCATCCAGCGGATTACATTTGAGGTTCAGATACAATTCGCCATTATGCCGCATGATAAGCGCAAAGCTCTTTTTGTTCCCCTTATGCCTCATGACCGCGGTGGCGTTCCCGTCCGCCGCCGCGTCAAACGGATAATCCTCGTAAGCGGCGGGGAACGTCAGGCAGAAGTCGATGATGTCTTGACGGGTCATACCTTATCGTCCTCCCCGAACACAAACTATATTTGCCCAAACAGACAGGTGGTACTCAAATGATACAACAAAATAATCTGTCTGAACAGGCCAAAAACCGTTTTTCTTGAATTGTCTCAATTCTCAGTTTACTTTGTCTTTCATATAGGCGTACATCGCGCCCTTGACCGCCCAATCCCCCTGGGGCGCGACGCCGGCGAAGCGGGCGTAATTCAGCAGGATGGCCGCCACTTGTTCACGGGTGATGCCGGCGTTCAGCGCGAACAAATCATTGCCGACACCGCTCACAATGCCGTTTGCTCTCGCCCAGGCGACGGCAGCGGCGTACCAGTCGCCGCCTGGCACATCGCTGAAGGACGGTAAGGCGCTTATCGGCGGCTCGCCGGCCATCCGGTACAGCACCGTTACCAGCATCCCCCGGGATACGGCTATGTTCTGCGAGAATTCCGCGGCGCCTGTACCGACCATCAGTCCTCTCACGTAATCATTTGTGTTGACATATGCGGCAAATTTGGCGTATAATAAGAGCTGTGAAAGGAGTGTTGCCGAATGGCAAACGTAAATATTCGCGTGGATGATACGCTGAAAAAGGAAGCGGAAAAAGTTTTTTCGGAACTCGGCCTGTCCATGTCCACCGCCACAAATGTTTTTTATAAACAAGCGGTTCGATATGGCGGCATCCCGTTCGATCTGCGCATATCCGACCCTTTTTATTCTCCTGAGAATCAGTCGCGTCTGCAAAAATCCATTCGTGATTATGAAACCGGAAAGAGCCAACCGGTCATTAAAACAATGGCCGAGTTAGAGAAACTGGCTGATGAGTAATCTGATATTCCTGCCGGAAGGATGGGAGGATTATCTTTACTGGCAAGATCAAGACAA
>JAISDM010000107.1 GCA_031264885.1 Peptococcaceae bacterium
GCCGCGAAAAAGGCGCGCTGCCACGACTTCATCGAAGCGCTGCCGGACGGCTACGGCACGGTGGTCGGCGAGGGCGGCTCGACGCTCTCAGGCGGTGAAAAACAGCGTATCTCTATCGCCCGCGCGATATTAAAGGACGCGCCGATTGTCCTGTTGGACGAGGCGACGGCCAGTGTTGACCCCGACAACGAGAAGCACATTCAGGAAGCCATTAACGAGCTTGTCGCAGGTAAGACGCTGATCATAATCGCGCACAGGCTGTCCACCATTCAGCGGGCTGATCAGATTTTGGTCATTGATGACGGACGCATTGTTGAACGCGGCACACATGACGCGCTTCTCGCCAAAGGCGGGCAGTACAGCAACCTCTGGCAGCGCCGCCAGAAGACCAAAAGCTGGAGGATCGCGCGGGCGTGAAGGGTTGGAACGCATACGCAGAGGCGGCAGAATGCCGCCCCTACGATACCGGGAATGATGCGTCCGTGTAAAAACCGCCGTGCCGCCCCAAAAAATAAAACGCCGTCCCTACGGCGCCGGGAATGATGTGTCTGTAGGGGCGGCATTCTGCCGCCCGTCCTTTGACAGCCGCGAATGCGGAAAACAGCTCCGTTTCCAAACTCATCCGCACAAGACAGACAATCTCGAACATCAGCGCAGCTGAGAAGACAAAGAGGGCGGCGCCATAAATCAAGACAGCGCGGCGGCCGCGGCTAGGCAAATGGAACCCGCCGGTTCCCATACCCGGTCAAAATCCGCGTCCGGATAGGGATACGGCCCCACATACGGGCATAGCTCCACAGTCAAAAACGGACTCCGCCCCTTCGCCTCCACATATTCCAAAAAAGAGCCGCCGTCCCCCTTTTCCGTACCCGCGTCTTCCACGTCCTCATTCTCGCTCAGCAGCTCGAATCCCGTCTCCCGGCCGACGCGTTCCGCCAGGCGCAGAGCCCGCGAAGTGTTCTTCGACCAGTACAACCCTTCGCCCTGAGCGTGAAAAGAGATATACGCCTGAAATTCATTCGCCCGGATCACGCGCAAAACCGCCTGTGTTTCCGGTTCGCTGAAAGGATATTCCCCGCCGTACCATGCCGAAGCGCCGCCGCGGCTCAAGACCGGGCCGCCCCAATTCACGGAGAAATTGCGGTTCAGATCCACCCCGCGAATGTTGGACTTCCACGCCCGATACCCGTATTCCGCGCCTTCCACCACAGGCATTCCCGAGATCCTCACAGGATCCCGGACCGAGGCGATCCCCTTCTGAGCCAAACGAACCCCATCGGGATTGACCATGGGCAGCACAACAAACGTGAACCGGCCCAAAATCGCCCGAATATCGAATTTCCCGAAAAAACCGTCTGTTTCATAAGCACGCGCGTACCGCTCCAGCATAAACATAAGATATGTGGAAGTTATATATTCCCGCGCGTGCATCGCGCCGCACACAAACAGTTTTCCCGGCCCCTTTCCCAGCTCAGCCAAAAGCAAATCCCGCCCCTCCGCGGAGACGCCGGCGCGGCTGAGCCGGATTAGCTCCGGATACGCGGCCTCCAACCGCGCCGCGTCCCGGATCATCCGCTCATACCCATAAGCCGCGTAAGGATAAACTACATCATCCATATTCTTCCCTCCCATTGCAAAACCGCGGCGCGCGGTTACAAAAAAAACCCATTGAGTTTGTCCGCGTTTTTGTATATAATTTGAAATATATCAAATGATTACGTCGATTTTTGCGACTGAAAAGAGGCCGACATGAAAAAACTTCTGGCGTTTATTGTCATATTTTCACTCCTTCTGACCATCGCGCCCGCCGCGGCGCCCGCTCCAACCGCGCCGGACACGGCCGCTCCGGAGCCCGAAGCGGCCGCGGAAACCCCGGAACTCAGAGGGCTGTGGGTCGCGTCCGTATACAATCTGGACTATCCGTCCAAGCCCGGACTGGACGCGGAATCTTTGAAAAACGAAGCCCTGGCCATCTTGAATCAGGCCGCCGATATCGGCTTTAACGCGATTTTTCTGCAAGTCCGGCCCGCCAGCGACGCCTTTTATCCCTCCGAATACTACCCCTGGTCCTCATACCTCACCGGAACCCAGGGAACCGCCCCGGCCGCGGATTTCGATCCACTGGGATTCTGGGTTGAGGAAGCCCATAAGCGCGGTATGGAACTCCACGCCTGGATCAACCCCTTCAGAGTGGCCGCCGGCAGCAGCGAGAAACCCGCCCACGACCTGAATCTGTTAGCGGAGAATCACCCCGCCCGCCTGCATCCGGAGTGGACCGTCCCCTATCCGAACGGAAATTTGTACTTCGATCCCGGCATCCCCTCCGCCCGCGAATGGATCATCGGCGGCGTCGCGGAGATCGTCCGCCGTTATCCGGTGGACGGCATCCATTATGACGACTATTTTTATCCCAACACAGACTTTCCCGACCAAGCCTCTTACGCCGCCTACGGGAACGGGGCGGACCTGGGCGAGTGGCGCCGGTCCAATATCAACTCACTGATCCAATCCACCCAGAACGCGATCCGCGCCGCTTCCGAAGGCAAATCCCTCAAGCCCCGCTTCGGCGTCAGCCCCTTCGGGATCTGGCTGAACACCGCCTCCTCCCCGGAAGGCAGCCCGACCAAGGGCAGCGAATCCTACCGCCAGCACTACGCCGACACCCGCAAATGGGTTCAAAACCAATGGCTGGATTACATCTGCCCCCAGATCTATTGGAACATCGGCTATGAGATCGCCGACTACAGCCTGCTGCTTCAATGGTGGGCCGACGTGGTTCAGGACACCGGCGTGGCGCTTTACATCGGCATAGCGGCCTATCGGGCAGGCTCTGACTCCGACAGCCAGGCCCCCTGGTACGGCACGGCGGAAATCACCCGCCAGCTGGAATTGAACGCCCAATATCCCCAGGTACGGGGTCACATTATGTACCGCCATCAGTTCTTCGCGTCGAACGCCGCGCTTTCAGGCGCCGTCCGGGACGCTTACCGGAGCGCGAAAATTCATGCCGCGCAGGCGCCGATATCCATGCCCGCCCTTGCCACGTCAGATCCGGCCGGCGTTTTGACTGTGGGACGGCCCGCCCAGAACATTACCACCGGACAGGGAAAATACTTTTTGCTGGGCGCCTCGGATCCCAATAAACCGGTGTTCATCAACGGACAAGAGATCACTTCGCGCACCTGGCAGGGATATTTTTCAGCCTATTTCCCTTTGAATAAAGGCGAAAACGTCTTCACCCTGACCCAGGAAGGCCAGAATCCGGTCACCCGAGTCATCACCCGGGCCAGCGGCGGCGGTTCCGGAAACGGCGCCTCAAGCCCTCCCGGCATAGAAGAAATCCCCCGGGAGCGCAATCTTTACGCCCAAGTCGTTCCGCCCCACGCCTATGTTTTTTCCGGCGCGTCCACGTCCGGCGGCTCCAAAGGGGAATTCGTCCAGGGCCAGACAGATTACGTGACGGCCCAAACCACCGACGGCAAATGGATTCGCTTAGGCATCGGCCTTTGGATCCAAGCGAGCAATGTTACTATATATGAAGACGCGGCCCCTTTTATGAATGTGCTGTCCGATCCGGTTTACACGCAGACCTCCAAATGGGACGCCATCACCTGGAAAACCACCCGGAACACGGCCGCCGCCGTCTCCTATGAAGACGCCCATGTGGTACTCGACATTCAAGGCGCCGTATCCACAGGCGCCGCCGAAAACGCCGGCGTCCCCGCTCCGCCGTCGGTCACGCTCCCGCTCCAGTCCGAAACCGCCCTGTTCGCCTCCGTGGCGGCCTCCGGCGCCGACGGCAAAGCGCGCTATGATTTTACCCTGAACTGGGGGCAGAGACTGGAAGGCTATTATATCACCGCCACCGCGGACACCCTCACTTTGTATCTTAAAAAAACGCTCCGCTCCGATCCTTCCGACCCCCTGAAGCCCCTCACAAACCTTGTGATTTTGCTTGATCCCGGTCATGGCGGCACGGACACAGGCGCGCTGGGGCCTTTGGGCGCAATCCTTCCGGAAGACACCATCAATTTATTCACCGCTCTCAAAGTCAAAACCGAATTGGAGAACCTGGGAGCGACCGTGCATATGACCCGCGCCGCGGATCAAAACGTCTCATTGGAAGAGCGCGTGGAAATAAGCCGCGCCCTCCTTCCCGACCTTTTTATCTCCATACACGCCAACAGTATGGACGAATCGGTGGACGCCGGCGGCATCTTCGGCATCAGCACATGGTACAAAGAGAGTGTGTCGGCGGATTTTGCCGAATTCATGTATCAATACCTGTGGAATTCCCTGAGCCGGGCGCAGAAAGGGAATCACCAGTCCAATCTGTATGTCTGCCGTCCGACCTGGACGCCTTCCATCATCATCGAAACCGGTTTCATGTGCAACCCCTCCGAATACGCCTGGCTCACCGACAATCTGCGGCAAAACGAACTGGCCTACCGGATCGCCAGAGCCACGGCCGCGTACTGCGCATATTAAGAAACTGTCTGCACGTAAATTTTTGAAGCCAGATCCTGGTTGATCGCCAAACGGGTTTCATGCACCTTCAAAATTAAATTCCCGTCATTTTCCGATACCAAAATGATCCTCTCTCCAGGAAACAAACCCAAATCTTCCATATGGCGCTTCAAGTTCCCTTGCGCGTGACACTGCTCAATCACAACCTCTTTCCCAATGGGCGACAATAACAATGGCATAACACTCACCCTCTCCGCCGAATCCACGCTGATCAAGCCAGCAATGTTCCCATTTGCTAACTAGTATAGCGCAAATGTTCGCGCTTGTCAACTGTTTTTTTGGGGAATTTGCGATTTCTGATTTGGAAAATTTCCCCTCCTTCGCATCGAACCTGACCGCGCCCGGGGGGCGTGGGAGACCCAGTCCGCCAAAGCCGGGGGGCAGAATGCCGCCCCTACGGGGTACCGCGTATGGACGTATATGTAGGGGCGGCATTCTGCCGCCCGCCCCTCTTACGGCTTGCACACCTTGCACGCCTCGTATCCGCCCGCCGCCGCCTCGTCCCGGGAACCCAGCCGAACCCGGTTCCGCTCCGCGATATCAGGCACATACCGGCAGCCGGACCGGTGAAATTTCATCGTATTGCTGTTGCCGACATATGCGGCTTGAACGGCCGGCTCCGTCGGCCGCCCCGGCTCCGGCCGCCCCGGTTCCGTTTCGGCAGGTTCGTCCGCCAAAACCTCGTACGCCCAGACGCCCGCGCCCTTCTCCCGCGCCTCCGCCTGCAATTCGGTAAATTCGTCCACATACCGCACATTGGGAGGATACGTGGCTAATGTGGCATGGCCCTCCGACAGTAAGGTTTTGTTGAGCATGACCCCGTCCAGATACACATAGGCCAACAGCCGCCCATACCTATCCCGCTCCTGGACATCCAGCTCCAGGGTCACCGTCTTGTCTTCCGCCAACTTTTTGGTAAAATCCGAAGCCACCGCCCCATAGGGGACATTGCGCTCTTTATCCGGATGCACGGATTCCGGCGTATCCACCCCAATCAGCCGGACATGTTCCTCCGTCCCGTCTACATCCACAACTAAGGTATCTCCGTCTACGACCCGGGTCACCCGGTATCCGTCCCCGCCTTCGCTTTCGCAAGCGCTCAGCGCGCACAGCGCAATCCATAAGACAAGCGCGAAAGCAGGCGTCCGGAGACGGCGGCCTTTCATTGAACCGATACGGCCGTGCCGGAGACGATCACCATCAGCATATTATTCCCCGTGCCCAACACCTCATAATCCACATCCACACCCACCACAGCGTTGGCGCCCACGCCCTCCGCCCGGCGCGTCATTTCCTCCAGGGCGTTGGTTCTCGCCTGAACCAGTTCGTTTTCGTAAGAACCGGAACGGCCGCCGAAGAAGTTCGTAAGTCCCGCCTTGAAATCCTTCACAAAATTCACGCCGGCCACCACCTCGCCGAAAACGATCCCTTTATATTCGACTATCTTTTTCCCTTCTAACACCGAAGTCGTCGAAACAATCATGCTCATACCCCTCTCATTTATCATTTATCCGCCGCGCCGTTATTCATCAGAGGACGGATTCGGTCAACTCATCTAATGTAATAGTAACAGGCCGCGTCCGCATTTGCAACCCTCCCCCGCGAAAAATAAAAACTGCGAAAACCGGAGAAAATATGAGACAGCGTTCGAAAATCAAAGATAATCAAAGCAATGAGCGCGTCACCGGAAAAAACGGTCATTTTTGATGTTTTTTGACCTTTGCGTTTTCATCCAAAATTTATGATAATAATATCAAAGATGATCAAAATTCATCTCCACACCTATTTTATTTTTCAAAGGAGGAATCACATATGTCCAAAACAATCGGAATCGACCTGGGCACCACCAACTCGGTGGTCGCGGTTATGGAAGGCGGGAAACCCACCGTCATTGTGAACGGGGAAGGCGCCCGCACCACCCCGTCCGTGGTGGCTTACAAGAGCAACAGCGAGCGTCTGGTGGGCCAGACCGCCAAGCGTCAGGCCGCCCTCAATCCGGAAAAAACCCTGTACTCCGTCAAGCGGTTCATCGGCCGCCGTTTTTCCGAAACCACCGACGAACGCAGCCTGGCGCCCTACCAAATCGCGGCGGGCCCCGGAGACGCCGTCCGCTTCAAAATCGACGGCAAAGACGTGGCGCCCGAGGAGATTTCCGCCGCCGTGCTGAAGAAGCTGGCGGACGACGCTTCCAAATATTTGGGGGAGAAGGTCACGGACGCGGTCGTCACCGTGCCCGCCTACTTCAACGACGCCCAGCGGCAGGCGACCAAGGACGCGGGCAAAATCGCCGGGCTGAACGTCCTGCGCATCATCAACGAACCCACGGCGGCCGCGCTGGCCTACGGGCTGGACGGCAAGAAGAACGAAACCGTTCTGGTCTTTGACCTGGGCGGCGGAACCTTCGATGTGTCCATACTCGAAGTGGGCGACGGCGTGTTCGAGGTCAAGGCGACCAACGGAGACACCCATCTGGGCGGCGACAATTTTGACAAAATCATCGTGGATTGGATGGCTTCCGAATTCAAAAAAGATCACGGCATCGATCTCCTGAAAGACAAACAAGCCTTGCAGCGCCTGACGGAGACCGCCGAGAAAGCAAAAATCGAGCTGTCTTCCCTGATGGAAACCGCCATCAGCCTGCCCTTCATCACGGCGGACGCCAACGGGCCCAAGCACCTGGATCTCAAACTCTCCAGGGCAAAATTCGAGGATTTGACCCACGGCCTGGTGGAACGCTGCCGGGGCCCCGTCATGGCCGCGCTGAAAGACGCCGGCCTGAAGACCGGCGACCTGGCCGAGATCATTTTGGTGGGGGGCTCCACCCGGATCCCCGCGGTTCAGAAACTGGTCCGGGAACTGACCGGCGGCAAGGATCCCCATCAAGGGGTGAACCCGGACGAGGTTGTGGCCGTGGGCGCCGCCATCCAGGCCGGCGTGCTGGCAGGCGAGGTCAAGGATGTGGTGCTGTTGGACGTGACCCCGCTTTCCCTGGGTCTGGAAACCCTGGGCGGCGTCATGACCCGTCTGGTCGAGCGCAACACCACCATCCCCGTCCGCCGCGGTCAGGTTTTTTCCACGGCGGAAGACAATCAGCCGGCGGTGGACATCCACGTCCTTCAAGGCGAGCGGGAGATGGCCGGAGACAACCGCTCCATCGGTCAGTTTAAATTGGACGGCATCGCCCCGGCGCCCAGAAACACGCCCCAAATCGAGGTCACCTTCGACATCGACGCCAACGGAATACTGAAAGTCAGCGCCCAGGATAAAACCACCGGCAAACAGCAAACCGTCACCATATCCGGTTCCAGCAACCTGGAGAAACAGGACATCGACCGCATGGTCAGGGAGGCGGAATCCCACGCCGGCGACGACAGGAGGCGCCGGGAGGAAATCGAGGTCCGCAATCAGGCCGACGGCCTGGTATACTCTGTGGAGCGGCAGCTCAGAGAAAACGGCGGCCAATTGCAAGTCCACGAGAAGGGCCGGATCGAACAGCTTTTGACCGAATTGAAGCAAGCCCTGGCCGACCCCTCCGATATCGCCAGAATCCGCGGGCTTCACTCGGATCTGACGCAAGCGTCCGCCGTTTTCCACAATGCGCGCGAACCCCAGCCCGGCGCGAATCCCTACGGGTGGGATCCCGCCGCCGAACCGCCCCGGGGGGACGACGGGGTATTTGACGCGGAATATACGGAGAATCCTTGATTTTTTCTCCATCTTTAGTCATAATAGAATATAGAACCAAAACGAAACAAGGGCTCGTAATGATTGCGCCGCGAGCCCTGAATAAAGGGGTGTTTTCATGGCCGCGAAATACAGAAACTATTACGAAGTGCTGGGAGTGGATCGGAAGGCGTCTCAGGACGACATCAAGAAAGCCTTCCGGAAACTGGCGCGGAAGTACCATCCCGACTTGAAATCCGGCAATGAAAAAACCGCCGCCGAAGAAAAATTCAAAGAGATCAACGAGGCTTACGAAGTCCTGTCGGATCCCGCCAAACGCGAACAATACGACCTGCTTGGCTCCAATTGGCAGCACGGGCAGGACTTCCAGCCGCCGCCGGGCTTCGGAGGTTTCGGAGGCTTTGGAGGCGGGGGCGGCCGGCAGCAGACCTATACATGGAACACCGGAACCGGAGACGCCGGAGGCTTCAGCGATTTTTTCGAGAGCATCTTCGGACGCCGGACCGGCAGCGAATCCGGCAGCCCCTTCGGCAGTTTCGGGAACTTCGGATCCAGGCGGAGGCCGTCGGCCAAAGCCCTGGATATGGAAAACGACCTGGAGCTGACCCTGGAGGAGGCTTTTAAAGGCGGCGAGAAATCCCTGCATCTGCAAGACGGCGCCCAGAGCCGTACCCTGACCGTCAAAATCCCTCCGGGCGTCCGCCACAACAATAAAATCCGGCTTCGCGGACAGGGCCGGCAGCTCGACGAAGGCAGTAGGGGCGACCTTTACCTCCGGGTCAAACTGCTGCCCCATCCGAGCCTCACTTTAAACGGAAACGATCTAAACGCCGAATTAACGCTGACCCCTTCCCAGGCCGTTTTGGGCACGCAGCTGCCCATCCCGACCTTAGACGGCCCCGTGACGCTGCGGGTCCCAAAAATGGCGCGCAAAGGCATGAAGCTGCGGCTGAAAGGCAAGGGATGGCCCCTTCCCAGCGGCGGGCGGGGAGATCAATACGTGACCCTTTCCATTGATTTGCCCCCCGCGCTGACCCAGGAGGAGATCAAGCTCTATCAAAAACTGGAAATCATAAGAACCAGCGCCGAAACCTAATGAATCCTGACACCACCCAGAAAGAGGTGATTCCATGAACACCGGTCAATATACGCAAAAAACCCGGGACGCGCTTCAGAGCGCCCAGAACATCGCCTTAGAGAACCGTCATCAGGAAGTCTCCGGGCTGCATATGCTGTACGCCATACTCACACAAGAGGACGGGCTGATCCCGCGCCTGTGCGAACACGCCGGAACTCAGCCGCTTTTCCTCCAAAGCCAGGTCATGGAGCAAATCCGGAAGCTGCCTTCCGTCCACGGCTACGAAGGCAGTCTGCATATGAACACCGGCCTGGCCAGAGCCTTGGCCCGGGCCGAAAAAACCGCGGACAAAATGAAAGACCAGTACATCAGCGTGGAGCATGTCCTGCTGGGACTGCTGGAAGACGGAGAGCAGGAAGTCAAACAGCTGCTGTCCCGAAACGGGCTGACCAAAGAAAAAATCCTGGATTCCCTGAAATCCATCCGGGGCAATCAGCATGTGACCAGCGAGAACCCCGAGGAAACCTACGAATCCTTGAAAAAATACGGGCGGGACCTGACCCAGCTGGCGCGGGAAGGCAAACTGGATCCGGTGATCGGCCGGGATGATGAAATCCGCCGTATCATGGAGATCCTGTCCCGCAGAACCAAAAACAACCCCGTTCTGATCGGCGAGCCCGGCGTCGGCAAAACCGCCGTGGTGGAAGGCTTGGCCCGGCGGATCGTGGCGGGCGACGTGCCGGAGGGTCTCAAGGACAAATCGGTCGTCTCCCTGGACATGGGGGCGCTGATCGCCGGCGCCAAATACCGGGGCGAATTCGAGGAACGGCTGAAAGCGGTTTTGAAAGAGGTACAGGAGTCCCAGGGCCAAGTCATTCTGTTCATCGACGAACTGCACACAGTGGTCGGCGCGGGAGCGGCCGAAGGCGCCATGGACGCGGGGAACCTGCTGAAACCCCTCCTGGCCAGAGGCGAATTGCGGGTGGTGGGCGCCACCACTTTGGACGAATACCGGAAGCATGTGGAGAAAGACGCCGCCCTGGAGCGCCGCTTCCAGCCCGTGATGGTGAACCCACCCTCCGTGGAAGACACAGTATCCATCTTGCGCGGCTTGAAGGAGCGTTATGAGATCCACCACGGCGTGCGCATCCAGGACAGCGCCCTGGTCGCGGCGGCCACCTTGTCCGACCGCTATATCTCAGACCGCTTCCTGCCCGATAAGGCCATTGACCTGATGGACGAGGCCGCCGCCAAGCTCCGCACCGAGATTGACAGCATGCCCACAGCTCTGGACGAAATGACCCGCAAAATCATGCAGCTGGAGATCGAGGAGGCCGCCCTGAAAAAAGAAAGCGACGAGATCTCGCGGGAACGGCTCCAAAAGATCCAGGATCAATTGACAGCCTTCAAATCCGATTCCGACGTGCTGAAAGCCCAGTGGCAAGTGGAAAAACAAGCCATCGGCCGGCTCCGGGATCTGAAAAAAGAGATCGAAGACGTCAAACTGGCCATCGAACAGGCGGAACGGGACTATGATTTGGACCGCATGGCCGAGCTGAAATACGGCAAATTAAACGACCTGACCCGCAAACTGGCCGTCGAAGAAGAGAACCTGGCAAACAAACAAAAACATCAGATGCTGCTAAAGGAAGAGGTAGGCGAAGAAGACATCGCCCAGGTGGTCAGCCGCTGGACCGGCGTGCCCGTCTCCAAATTGGTGGAAGGCGAAAGGGAGAAACTCATCCACCTGGACGAACAGCTGCACAAACGGGTCGTCGGCCAGGACGAAGGGGTTCAAGCCGTGGCGGACGCGGTGATCCGGGCCAGAGCGGGCATCAAAGACCCCAACCGGCCCGTCGGCAGTTTCATCTTCCTGGGCCCCACCGGCGTGGGCAAAACCGAGCTGGCCAAAGCCCTGGCGCAATCCCTCTTCGACGACGAAAAATCCATGATCCGTCTGGATATGTCCGAATACATGGAAAAACACGCGGTCTCGCGCCTGATCGGCGCCCCGCCCGGCTACATCGGTTACGACGAGGGCGGACAGCTGACCGAGCCGGTCCGGCGCCACCCTTACGCCGTGCTGCTGTTCGACGAAATCGAAAAAGCCCATCCCGACGTTTTTAACATCATGCTGCAAATCCTGGACGACGGCCGGCTGACCGATTCCAAAGGGCGCACCGTGGATTTCAAAAACACCGTGATCATCATGACCTCCAACATCGGCAGCCACGAAATCCTGTCCGCCAAAGGGAACTATGAAGAGATCAAAAACCAGGCGACCGGCCTGCTTTCCCAGTATTTCCGCCCGGAATTCCTCAACCGCGTAGATGAAGTCGTGGTCTTTCACGCGCTCAAACACGAAGACACCCAGGCCATCGCCCGCCTCCTGCTGGATCAG
The DNA here is from genome assembly GCA_031264885.1 of Peptococcaceae bacterium. Lineage (GTDB taxonomy): Bacteria > Bacillota > Peptococcia > DRI-13 > UBA5745 > JAISDM01. The sequence continues at coordinate 11,691 of JAISDM010000107.1, forward strand.
CTGTCCGAGCGGCTCAGCCGGCTCGCCCGGATTTCCCTGAGCTGCGACGGCTCCGCCCTAGCGTGGCTGGCCGACAAGGGCTACAGCGCGGATTTCGGCGCCCGGCCTCTCAAACGCCTGATTCAGCAAGAGATCGAAACACCCCTGTCCGGAATGATCATCAAGAACCAAATCAAGCCCGGCGACACCCTGAACATCCGCGGCAACGGCGACCACCTGTCGCTGGAACCGCAGCCGCCAAACCCATGAGCCAAAGCAAGGCGGCAGAAACGGGCGGCAGAATGCCGCCCCTACAGACGCACCCAACCACGGCGCCGGAGGGGCGCGTGTTTCTGCCGGTCCGTAAAGCCCCGGCGTTACGCGGCGCACCATTTACATTACCGTAGGGGCGGCTTTCTGCCGCCCGTCCTCGGTAGGCGCCGGAACGCCAAACTACGAATCGCAGTTTCACAGAAAACCTCTTGACAGTTCATTCTATCTATTGTAGAATACATGTGACAACAAATAGAATGGAGGTTAATTATGACTGTATCGACTGGCGGAAGCGGAATCGCGATGACTGACGTTTTCCTGACCGTGCTGAATATGAGCGTTACGGCGGCGTTCGTCATCGCCGTTCTGTGCTTGGCGCGGCTCGCGCTGCGAAAAATACGCGCTCCTAAGTGGATAAGCTACGCGCTCTGGGGAGTGGCGGGATTCAACCTTGCTTGTCCGTTCAAGTTAGAAAGCGCGCTCAGTTTAATTCCGTTCAATTCCACGCCTATACCGCATGACATAGCAATGCAGGCAATTCCTCGCATTGACAGCGGAATAAACATTATAGACGGCGCCGTCAGCGGTTCCCTGCCCGCCGCGATGCCTATGGCAAGCGTAAACCCATTGCAGATCTGGACGGCAGTTGGCGCATACGTCTGGCTTGCCGGCGTTGCCGCAATGATCCTATACGCCGTAATCTCATATGTCCGGTTGCTTCGCCGCAAAGACAGTGTGACAACACCGTTTGTCTACGGTTTTATCAGGCCGAAAATCCACATTCCGGGTGGAATTTCGGGGGAAGAGCTGCGTTACGTGACGCTTCATGAGCAAACGCATATCAAGCGGCGCGATTACCTTGTAAAACCGGTCGCGTTTGCGCTGCTGTGCGTGCATTGGTTCAACCCGCTTGCCTGGGCCGCGTTCGCGCTGCTCTGCGCGGATATGGAGATGTCCTGCGACGAGCGCGTTTTGCGCGAACTCGGAATGGGCGTCAAGGCGGACTATTCGCAAACGCTCCTGTCGCTGTCAATGAACCGGCGGATACTGCGCGCGTCGCCGCTGGCGTTCGGCGAAGGCGGCATAAAGGGTAGGATCAAAAACGTACTCGAATTCAAAAAACGCTCGCGGATAATCACTGTTGCCGCCGTCGCGTTTGCCACCGTGCTGACAGTTGGATTTGCGGTGAACACGGCGAGCCATGCCGGTAACGCTGTCTATAACAGCCCCGAAAGCGCGTTTGCTTCCTTGTCAAAGTATCTGCTTATTGATACAAACGCGCTTTCCGCGCTCAAAACGCCCTACGTTGGCGACAACAGCGCGGTCGGTAAGATAGTGGACGCTCTGCCGTCGTTGGACGGTGAGTTGACGCAGAGATTTTTCTCCATAGGCGACGACTATGGCACGGGGCGCGCGCCGTACACGCTAACGCTCTATTACGAGCAGAATGGTACAGAAAGAAACATCACCGCCCTGCCAAAAAACGCCGCTCTGCTGTTCGCTCTGATTGACAATCTGGAAGAGGTCAGCTGCGCTTTCCGAAACACTCCGAGCGGCGGCGAGCTTGATAAGGCTGCTTATACGTCAAGAATAGCCGTCAACAAAGAGCAGATCGGTGATTTTATCGGAAATTTGGGTCTTACATGGGAGGATTTCCGAAATGACTTCGAGACGGCGGCAGCGGCGGTATTTACACAGTCCGCGCAAATCGAAACTCCGCCGCCGCAACCAATGTTTGCGCTTGACGCGGATAACGGCGACAAAATGACACAGGGGAAGGAATAATTCTTCTTTCCGGAAGACGAATAATGTCGAACCGTTCGCAGTTTCGAAAACTGCGATTCGTAATTTGGAAATTCGCGTCTGTCAGGGACGGGCGGCAAAATGCCGCCCCTACAAGGCGCATCGTTCACGTTACCGTAGGGCATCCTGCCGCCCGAGACCGTCCGAAAACGCAATATCTTTGCAGCGAAACACAACATGGAAACGCACCCGAATTATTTCTTGGCTTGTCTTTCGCCCGTCATTCCGGGCTTGTCCCGGAATCCAAAAATGATAAACGAAGGAACCTGGATTCTGAGACAAGCCCAGAATGACAAGATATGATAGTTTTCGGACAATCTGGCCCGAAATCCGGATCCGCCCGTATTTGCTCAGGTGCGTTTCGCTAAATCATGCCAAACTGTTCCCTGTGTTCGCCGCAAACATTGGTTGACAAACCCCGTTTGCTATATTACAATATACTATATCACGATATAGTATATTGTAATATAGCAAATGGAGGCACGCGTTATGTTTATCGGAAGACAGCGCGAACTTGGCGAACTAAAGAGACTTTACGATACGGACCGGTTTCAATGCGTCGTTATGTACGGCCGCAGACGTGTCGGCAAAACGGCGCTTATCAATGAGTTTATCAAAGACAAAGACGCCATATATTTCACAGGCCAGGAAACGAATGCCAAAGAAAATCTGGAGGGACTGAGCCGCAGTATTTTTGCGCGCTCAAACGAGTTTCCATCCGCGGCGCCGGTCTTTGCCGGTTTCAGCGAGGCGTTGGGTTCCGTTTTTAAACTTGCGGAAAACCGGCGGCTGGTATTTGTTATGGACGAATACCCCTACCTTGCCGCAAGTTACCGCGGAATTTCCTCCCTGCTTCAGACCTGTATCGATCAAAACAAAGAAAGCTCCCAGCTGTTCATCATCCTCTGCGGCTCGTCCCTTTCCTTCATGGAAAATCAGATTCTGGGCTATCAAAGTCCGCTGTACGGCCGGAGAACCGCACAGTTCAGAATCCTCCCATTTGACTTCGAGCAGACAAAGCAGTATTTTGACGGCGGACATTTCAGCAAGGAAGATATCGCCCTGCTTTACGGCGTCACGGGCGGCGTCCCCCTGTATCTGTCCCTGATTGATAAGCAACTCAGTGTTTCCGATAATATTAAACTGAACTTCCTGTCTCCAACCGGGTACCTGTTTGAGGAACCCGGGAATCTGGTAAAACAGGAGTGCAGGGAACCGGCGCAGTACAACGCGATTATCAAGGCCATTGCGGGCGGCGCTTCGCGTCTATCGGAAATCGCGGGAAAAACCGGACTGGAGAC
>JAISDM010000082.1 GCA_031264885.1 Peptococcaceae bacterium
CTGACGCGCCAGACAGCGCCTTTTCCGGAATATATGTTACGCCATCCTCAAATATCACTGTTTTCAGGCGGGATGTTCCCTGAAATATACTTGCACCCATTGATGTCACTGATTTGGGAACGGTTATGCCGGTCAGTCCCGAGCCTCTAAAAGCGGACTCTCCCATACCGGTCAAACCCTGCGGTAATTCAATTTGGGCAAGTGAGGCGCAGTACGCAAACACATACTTGCCGATGACGGTCAATTGCGGCGGCAATTCGATTTGGGCAAGCGAAGTGCAGTTCGCAAACGCTTCCGCACCGATAGATGTCACGGAATCGGGGATCGTCACGCTTAGGACGCTTGCAGCGTCTCTAAGCACACTGTTCGGTATGATTTTTATGCCGTCCGCGAATACGACATCCGTCAGATTCGTCGCCTGAGAAAACGGCGACCCTGAATTAACCGACGTCACCGACGCGGGAACGGTTATGGTCTGGATTCCGGTTCCGGCGATGATTGAGCCGCCAATTGTCTGCAAATTATCAGGCAACATAATTTCCGTCAGGGCGGCGCAATTTCTGAACGCGGATCCTTTGATCTCCGTCACCGTATTTGGAATGACGACGCTTTCAAGAGCGGAAGCGCCGTCGAGCGCGTATGTGGGAAGCGTCGTCATCCCCTCTTCAAAAGCGGCGTGTTTCAGCGCCAATGCCCCGTCGAAAGCTCCGACGTTAGCGTAAGGCGTATAAAGCGTCGTCACCGACGCGGGAATAACGATCTCGCTGATCCCCGTCCCGGCAAACGCTCTGGATCCAATACTCACAAGACCGTCCGGCAGCGTGATCTCAGTCAGACCGGCGCAATTCAAAAAAGCGTTGCTGCCGATGGCGACGATGGCGACGACAGCGTGGTCGCTCGTAATCTCGGCTAAATCCCGGGCGACGTCTTCGGACGCGGCGGATTTGTCGCAGCTTAGGATCGTCGCTCTGTTGGACGCGTCCACGCTGTATGTCAGCACACCCTCGCGCGAGGCGTCTCCATCCGCGGCTTCCACAATTTTGGCGCTGCCGAAAGCCCGGACGCCGATGCTCACTAAGGACTTAGGTATCTCTACGCGCGTCAGACCGGTTCCGTCAAAAGCGTAGTCCCCCACGGCTGTCAAACCGCCCGGAAGATTGATCTCTGTCAAAGATTCACAGCCTTGAAACGCGTAAGATGGAATGGTTGTCAAATCCTCCGGCAGGGTAACGCTGGTCAGCGAAATGCAATTCTGAAAAGAACCTCCGAAATTTGAAGATGATAATGTTTTCAAACCCGCTGGCAGGTTTATTTCGGTCAGCGAATAGCAGTCCCGGAACACGCCGGTGGAAATGGCTGTAATAGCATCCGGGAGGTTAATCTCCGTCAGAGAATGGCAGCCCCAAAAAGCTCTATAGCCAATCGTCGTGACGGATTCCGGAATCACAACGGTTGTAAGACTGGTGAGATTGAACAGAGCGTCGGACGGAATGGCCGTGATTCCATCCGCGAATACAACGGTCTTCAACCTCGCCGCCCCGTTAAACGCTGACACGGCGTTCAATCCAAGGTATTGTATCGACGCCGGGATAGTTACCTCGCGCAAAGCCGTGCCGTTAAAGGCGTTGGGATCAATTTGTATGAGCGACGCGGGCAGCTCGATTTCGCTTAGGTTGGCGCAGTATGCAAACGCGTAAGCCCCTATACTGGTCAGCCCCTCCGGCAGGGATACGCCGGTCAAAGCGTAGCATTGCAAAAACGCTCTTTCGCCGATGCTGATCACGCCGCCGCCGATCTCCACGCTTCTCAGACTTTTACAGCCATCAAACGCGTAATCCCCGATGCTGGTCACACTGTCGGGGATATCCACGCCGGTTAAGTTACCGCATCCGGAAAACGCGTACTGCTCAATACTGGTCACGCTGGCAAGTATAGCGACGCTGGTCAGGTCGGCGCGGCCGCGAAAAACGTCAGACCCGATTTGGGTTACAGGCCGACCGACAATCTCATCGGGGACTACCACATCGCCGCCCTCGCCGTTGTAACCGATAATGGTCACACCGCTTTCGTTATCCTCATATTCAAATTCAAACTCCACAGACGCCGGATCGCCCGCGAAAAGAGCCGTGTAGCCCCATGGCGGAAGCGCCGCGCGTAAGCAAAACACCGCTATGATGACGACAGACCAATAAGAACGTTTCTTGAAGCGCATCTTTCAATCCCCTCTCTCCCTCCGCGCCCGGACGGAACGGCACATTTTGATCCAGGTTTCCGAAAAGGTATAGGTTTCTGGAAACCCATCAAGTTCCATAAAAGGGATTGAAATCCTTAGAAAATCGCCGGTCTGCTAACCTATGTCATCTGTGAAATGACAAAAAAACCTTTTCCGAAAAGGTATACTTTTCTGGAAAAGGACATAGACCATAACCTGTTTTTTCTGCTTTCTTTATATTCCTTCGATCCCGCTCCCCAAATTAAAGGGGTAGGCCAACATTTTTTTACTCCGGGACATACGGCGCCCGCCGCATCCATGGCTCCCCCAATATCCCGCGCGAATATGATCGAAAAATATATGCTCTTGATCTACTATAGCACATTTTCTCTGTTTTTGCACCCTGTTCCCCGAAAAAAATCATGATTCGCGATTTGGAAATCAGGCGTCTTTTATTCCCTTCCAAGAGGAGGGGGATGATTTCGCTTGCAAGCTGTTTTGCTCAAACGGTAATCCCTGTCCAATCGCCCGCTGAGCCGTTCCACTGCCGTCCGGTCCTTGTAGAGCCGCTTGAATTTTTTGCTGTCCCGGGCTATGGGCAAAAATACCCGTTCATAGTACTATACCCCTGGAACCCGCGCCAATAGCGATTCCGCATTCTGGGAACCTGTGAATGAAATGCTTTGTCCACGCCGAATTGGGTAAACGCCTCCTGTCAAGTTGAAGATTTTGGTCACGGAATTTATGACGCGCCTAACACAGCGAGGCGCGCGGGGTTCGGCCAAATCCGGGTATTCATTCGACCACGGCAGGCCAAAACGTGCAAATCGTTGTGATAAAGTATGCTAAAAATCACAGTTCCTCGCACAGACTGTGTTATTTAGCATACTTTTCCGCGAGGGTCAGTGCTAAATGTGGTGTAAACATGGGTATCCTCGCCGAAAAAGTGAGAATTAGCACGCATCATCGCACAAATCTGTGCTTTTTAGCAGCGTTTTGCGCGGAAGTTTGCACGCATCCATCCAAAAATGATGAACCAAGGAACCTGGATTCTGGGACAAGCCCGGAATGACAAAAATATGGCGCCGGAATAACAAGATATGATTGTTTTCGGACGGTCTGGGGCGGCAGAATGCCGCCCCCTACGGATGCGTCATTCCGGGTCAAGCCCGGAATGACGGGGCGTGAACACGGCCTCAGCGCCCGGCTTTGATTCAGTACGCCAGTATCCTGGCGGGGTTGTCCGTCATGATTTGGCGGACGGCCCGCTCCGGTATCTCCCCCGCCTGCCGCAGCGCGGGCAGAACAAACGTGGTCAGCCGCGTATAGCCCAGCGCCCCGCCCCGGCGCAGCATGGTGCGCCCGCATACGTCGTTGCCCAGCACGATCCGGTCGGCGTAACCCGCCCGGATCAACTGGCACAGCCCCGACATCCGGCCGAAATCCCCCACTCGGTAACGCCCCATCATCTCAAATCCCAGAGGATTGCAGAACTCAAAGGAGCAGTTGGCGCCCTCGTCCATGATCCGCCGGGCCAGCTCCGTCGTCACCTGATACAATTCAGGATGCTCTATCAACTCCCGGAACGACGCCGGCCGATCCTCCACAGAGGTATGGGCGAACACCACCCGTCCGGGATCCAGCCCCTCTTCCCTCAGAATTTTGATCAGCAGCAGCTGATCGGCGCCCCTTTTGGAACAAGGATGGACCGTCAGCGGCAGGCCGGTTTCGCAAGCCGCCTGCGCCGCCGCCCTGAGGGCGTTTTCTTCCATCTGATTCAAGTCCTCCACGGCAATCTTGATACAGCCGGGCCGGATGTCCGTTTCCTGCGCCCCATATCGGATCTCGCTCAGCATATGATCCCGGTACGCCCTCACAGACAGGTTCAAAAACCGCTCCGGCCAGGAGTCCCAGGTATAAAAGCCGGTGGATACCACCACACGCACCCCCGCGCGTTGGGAAACCCGCCGGATGGAGGCGGTATCCAGCTGTATCCCCGGTACACTGACCTCCAAAATGGCGCCGCCGCCGGTGTTTTTGAAATCCTCCACCTCGCCGGCCATCACGTCCTCGTCGTCCTGGATCAGGGCGTCCCAGGCCATAATGGAATTCTTGAGCAAAACGCCCA
>JAISDM010000158.1 GCA_031264885.1 Peptococcaceae bacterium
AACACATAGCTGCCGGGCGTGCCGCTCGTCGCGCCGACCGTTCCGGCAATCGGCGCGGTGTAGTCCACTTTTGTGACCGTATTCGTCGTATCTGTTGACAATCCGGCAATGACGTTCTCGATATAACTCAACGCCGCCGCTTCATCCGCGGTCACCGCCTGAGTCGTCGTGTACGCCGCGCCCTGTATCAAGCTCTTGGCAGACGCTATCGCGTCATTATCGCCGCTCGCGTCATACGCCGTCGCGGTGATGGTCAGCGTGAGTTGGTTCGTCTCCTGTTGCGTACCCGCGCCCTTGTTGATCGCTACGGTGAACACATAGCTGCCGGGCGTGCCGTTTGTCGCTTCGACCGTTCCGGCTGTCGGAGCGGTATAGCTCACTTTTGTTACCGTATTCGTCGTGCCTGTGGATAGCCCGGCAATGACGTTCTCGATATAACTCAACGCCGCCGCTTCATCCGCGGTTGCCGTTTGGGTCGTCGTATATGCCGCGCCCTGTATCAAGCTCTTGGCGCCACTGATTACCGCATTGTCGTCGCTTGTGGCTTGCTCCTTAACATTGTACGCCATCTTGTTCCCCGCCGCATCTTCCACCACTACGTTGAAGAAATACGCCGTGCTGGCATTCAGGCCGGTTACGTTGTAGGTCGTGATGGTTGCCGTACCGCCCGAGTTCAGCAGAGTTCCGCTACTCTCGCAATCCGCCGCCGTGCCTATGTTGTTGTTTGACGATTGATAGACGTAGTATTTCAAATCTTCCGGCGCGCTTACGTTGTCTGTCGCCGCCGTCCAGTTCAGCGTCAGCGAAGTATCGGCTACATCATCCGTCGCGATTGTGCCCCCGTCACCTGCTGTTGGCGCAGCCGTATCCGGCGCTCCCCAACTGTATGTGACGGTATTATCTACATCTTGATATAAGGTTGCGACAAACAGGTATGCCGGCTTGCCGTTTGTATCTATGTACTTCGCTGTACCTTCTGTCAAAGGATATATATCTGCGCCAGAAGCACCCGAAACGTATGTATACGTCCCTGTGGTAACTGTGTCATTGGGCACGACCGCATAATATTTTGTACCGCTATTGCCGTCATCAGGGATGCTTATTGTCAAGGCTGAATCAATTTCATTGTTACCTGTCAGCTTATAGAGCATTTCATGAGTTGCGTTCATAGCACTAGAAATTGAGACGCCGTATGCGTTGGTTGTTCCGTACCCATTCAACGAAATTGTGCCGCCATTCGCTATCTCAGATATTGCAGTAAGCTCGTCCATTGAATATGCTGGACCGTTGCTGCCTGTTACATAAACCCTTCCGTTGCTTACGCCCAAAACAGGACGAATTGCCCAAAGGTTATCAATTGGATCTGTTCCGATGCGAAGTTTGGTTGAATTCACGGTGCTATCGCTGTGAATTGCACCGCCGTCAGCGGCAAAACTCTCCATAAAGAGGAAATATAATTTTGTTATGGTGTCGAGCCCTCCGTCGCCTATGCTATCACCGGTTCCCGCTTTGAGAAAATCCCCTATTGCCTGTTGCATACTTAGAATCTTTCCCTGATTGGCTGCCCGTTCAGAAGCATTGTTTGCCGGAGGATATGTAGACTTCAAATCGTCATATATGTTGTTTGCGTAACTGAATCCATAGGCTCTATACATCAGCATGGAGAAAAGAGACTCCATATCATATGATTTTGAGCCGCCATGATTAAAAAAGTCCCGGTAAATGCTGCCGCTGCCATAACTATTTTGCACCGCTCTGGCTAATTCTGAAAAATCGATGACTTCCGCCCCTGGCTTAGTATAATATGCCGCCGCGAACTGGGAAAGCGATTCGTTGATCCAACTGTCACTTGCGTTATCATAATCATTTTCCGATCCCGGTCGCTCAGAGTTGTATCCACTTGTCGGCGGATAAATTCCGTAATACATATAAAACAGCATATGCTGGAACTCATGGGCAAGCGTCGAGTATATCGAAAGTTTGTCATTCTCGTCTCCGGAAAGAGTTTCGAATCCTTGGTTTTTACCGATATCGATATGCAACATATCAATCGCATTTGTGTAAGCATTTTGATCATTTTCGTTCAGTTTAGGTCCGGTACTGGTTGAATAGCTATAAAAATCTGTACTCCAGAAGAAACCCGCCCTATAAGATTGATTAACCTGAAGCGGAAGATCCGAACCATCGCTTGCTATGTCGTAGAGAACAAAATTAATCTTTCCATCATTACCTAAATCTCCAATTTCCGGAACATTACCAGATCCGGGCTTGATTGACACATTAGTGTGTGCCGCGAATCCTGTATTCGAATCTGTCATTCGGTCATAAATTTTGTCAAACGTGTCAGCAATGTTCTGTGCCAGTTCCGAGTCGATCTTGTCCAAATTCTCCGCCGCAATCGTGGCTCCCGGCAAAACAGTAAGGAAATTTGTTTTATCAAGAACCCAAATATTTGTGTGGTCCCCCTGCGCTATAAGATTCGCCAGTATGATTTTATCATCCGAACGTAACGCTGCAACCTGTACACGAAAGGGACGTGTGTCGCCAATCGTAAAAGGCCCGGCGTATATGGGTTCTTGTGCCGACTGCGGTCCGAACGGAGATTTCGGCGGAAGTGGTTCCTCATATTCTTGAGGAACGTGAATAATACGGCTCAAGTCGATATTGACCGCTTCCAAATTCATTGAGCTGGTATTTTTTACAAGTTGCGCAAAAAATGTCTCGCGTGTTTCGGCAAACTCATTGTCGATCGGTACTCCATCCTCTGCGCTTACGGAAACAGCGCCGATCGGGGTGAGAAAGAACAAAAAAATAAGTGTCAATACCACGCTGACGACAGATTTCCCACGGTTACCGTAGTGCTTAAACATATGATGATTCCACCGTCCTTTTGTTTTTAAAATACAAATGGTTTTTTGTTCCATCATGGATTTCAGGAAATTACAACGAGGATTGTTCTCCATCAGTATGGATTTCTTGATGCGGAATAATCTTCATCGTCTCCGGTCGGATGCTATTCATCTGCGAATCCAGCCATAGATTGTACTCCTTCTTCCGTTGCAATTGTCATTGCCGGCGCATCCACTGCCAAAAATAGGACAATTGCAATCTCAAGTATGAGTGATAATATTTTGCCTACATATTTAAACTTATTTGGGAGTAGAACCCCACATTATTATCTTACACCGCCAGATGAATCCAGTCAATATTTATACAGAAAAAGGTGGCGAAAGCTGTCGAAAAGTGGAGAAAAGTGATGAAACGCGACGGATGAACGTGGTCGGAAGCCTCTGTTTTTTTGCCAGAGTTTCAATTGGCTTTTGCCCCAGGATAAGAATGTCATATGGCTTACACCAAGCTGCCGTGCGGCTTCGCGGGATGAAATTCCGTGATTTGTCCAAGCGACCAGCAACTCCCGAAACAATTCTGTCTGCTCCACGGGAGGTCTGCCAAATTTGACGCCGCAATGTTCTCGGTGAGATATAAAATTGCACTCCGATTGGCGATTGATTTGCGAATCCTTATTCAACAGCCGGGCTGCGTTCCGCCGCCCGGCTGTCACCCCAAAATTAACTTCATATCCATGTTCAACGAATCCTTAAAGAGAGTTATGCCTGACTCTGAATATAAACAAGCGTACCTATCATTTCCTCGGCCAATTCAAGAGTTTTGTTATAATACGCACTCTTATATTCGACATCGTCTGATTTGCCAAGAGCATTTATACCCAGAAGTCCCAGCGATATGGTTGGATTTTGCAAATCATTTATGCGAAAACGCATTTCCATTACAACTTTGCCTTTACTGGCTATCGCGCCAAAAAGCGCGCCGATCGCGCCGCCAACTGCTGCGCCGATTAAGGCGCCCTCCGTGCTGGCTCTCTTGTTCCCGTTTTCAGTATACTCTGCTTCTATTAAATCAGAATATTTGTATATAAAAATCCGTATTTGGTTGTTTTGTTTGTTCTTGTATAGTCCGCCAAGAACAATGGCAAATTTTTTTGCGGCATCGTCAACTATTATGATATGAAGTGTGTGGGTGGCCAACGCATAGTTTCTAAACAGCACCAGATTCTCGTTCCCTTTTCAGAGGCTGAATAGCCGCCTGTGAAAATATTTACTTCTGAGGCTTTTTTCTTCTGATAATTACAATTTTATCTTGTGACGTGTCCAATGTCTGTTCAGGGGCATCATCTGAGAACCTTTTTCTTCCTGTCGTCATTCCGGACTTGATCCGAAATTCGAGGATCCGGCGGCGAAAGGAATGGATTCCGGGACAAGCCCGGAATGACAAAACAGAGGTCGGAATGACAAGATATGATCGTTTCTGGACGGTCCCGGGCGGCAGGATGCCGCCCCTACGGTATAGGTATCCCCTGTGAACAGTAACGGGCTGGTGACAAAAGTAGAGGTTTTTCGCCAATAGATATTGACGATATTTGTCGAATGATGTAAAATATTTTTAACCGCTTGAAGCTATTGATTCTCTTGGATTTATGTAGGTTGTTTTAATCTTCCACGGTAAATTTTGATACTATGTCCGCCCCATGATTCCATTGATTTTAGGCTGGTGGAAAACCTCTACTTTTTCCACCAATATTTTATTCGGCTCTTGCCCATGCCAGGAAAGTGGTGTGATCTACGTGGAGTTGGCGCGCGGCTTCGCGGGCCGAAATCTCGTGATTTATCCACGCTTCCCGCAGTTCCTGGAAGAGTTCGGTCCGCTCTGACGGCGGTCTGCCGAATTGGACGCCCCGCGCCTTTGCCGCCACGATGCCTTCGGCTTGCCGCCGGCAGATAAATTCCCGTTCTGTCTGCGCTACATAGCTAAGAATTTGCAGCACTAAGTCCGCGATAAAAGTTCCTGTCAGGTCCCGGCCTTTTTGCCGCGTGTCCAGCAAGGGCATGTCCAGAATGACGATGAAAGCGCGCCGCTCTTTTGAAATGATCCTCCATTGCTCCAGTATCTCGTTGTAATCTCTGCCGAGCCTGTCGATGCTCTTGATGACAAGAGTGTCGTCGGGCTTTATTTTTTTCAGCAGCTTCCTGTACGCCGGGCGGTTGAAATCCTTGCCGCTCTGCTTATCCAGGAATATATCACCGTCTTGTATCCCGAATTCCCGCATGGCGGCAAACTGCCTGTCCTCATTCTGATCGCGCGTGGACACCCGCGCATAGCCGTATATACAGTTGCTAATATGTCACCGCTCCTCTCAAATATGATTGATCCCTATATTTCAGGGCGGTTCATAGTATCATTAAATCTGAGTTTTTTATTCCTGCCCCGAAAATACCTTCTAAATTTTGATTTTTCCGCCGCATAGCAATTTGCGTGTATATATGATATAATTAGAAATACTATCCCAAAAAGCGAGGTATTTCTATGATTGCCCGGATGCTTGAAAGTGTGATACGGGACAGAGCGAGAGCGGAGAAAGTGATTGTTTTGCTCGGCGCCCGGCAGGTTGGTAAGGCGACGCTTATCAGATCAATGTTCGGAGGCGACGATTCCGTACTGTGGCTCAGCGGCGACGAGTCCGAAGTCAGGGCGCTGTTTGAGGATGCGGATCCGACGCGTCTCAGGGCGATGATCGGAGGAAAAACGACGGTCGTCATTGACGAGGCCCAGCGCGTCGCCGATATCGGTGTGAAATTAAAACTCATCACGGATCAGATGCCGGATGTGCGGCTCGTGACGACGGGCAGTCTGCCCTTTGACACCGGCGGGCCGCCGGCGGAGCGCAGCCGTGAACTCGTTCTCTACCCGATGTCGTTTGAAGAGAGGGCGGCGCGCCACGGACGGCTGGATGAAGTACGGCTCACGCCGCGCCGCCTGGTGTATGGCTGCTACCCGGAGGTTGTCGCGTCGCCGGGAAATGAGACCGAAGTGCTGCGCGGGTTATGCGACAACTACCTGTACAAGGACATTCTCGCGCTGAATAAAATCAGGAAGTATGAGAGCATGGCGCGGCTGCTCAAGGCGCTGGCGTCTCAAATAGGCTCGAAGGTCTCCTACTGCGAGCTCGGCGTAACCTGCGGACTGGACAGTAAGACCGTTGAGAAGTACGTCATGGTTTTAGAAGAAGCATACATAGTTTTTCGGCTCGGCACGTTTGCCCGCCGTATTCGCAATGAACTCAAAATCAGCCGCAAGGTGTTCTTCGTGGACAACGGCGTCCGCAACGCGCTCATCTCGGATTTCAGACCGGCGGAAGAACGCGAGGACATCGGCCAGCTGTGGGAGAATTTCATGATCAGCGAGCGCGTAAAGCGAAACAGTTACCGCGGCGGCCCCATAAACTCCTGGTTCTGGCGCACCCGTCTGAAGCGGGAGATAGATTATATCGAGGAACGGAACGAACGCTTCAGCGCCTACGAATTCAAGTGGAATCCGGCCGCGAAGGCCAAAGTACCGAGGCCGTTCCCCGCCGCGTATCCCAACAGCGATTTCACGGTCGTACACCCTGATAATTTTGTGGATTTTTTGTTGTAACTATTTCTGGGAGAACTGACATGGCCAAAATAACAAAATCAAAAATTTATGCCAAAGGCTTTGAAATCATGATACAAACGACAGTCAATCAGGCCGACTATATCAGCATCACGGATATCGCTAAGTACAAAAGTGACGCGCCGGACGATGTGATCAAGAACTGGCTCAGGAATCGGGAAACCCTTGAATTTCTCGGCTTATGGGAGGAACTCAACAATCCCGATTTTAAACCCGTCGAATTCGACGGGTTTAAAAAGGAAGCTGGACGAAACGCTTTTGCGTTATCACCGAAAAAATGGATTGAAACAACAAACGCTGTCGGAATGCAATCTAAGTCCGGCAGGTACGGCGGGACATTAGCTCATGTTGATATTGCAATGGAGTTTGCTTCTTGGATTTCGCCGGAGTTCAAGCTGTATATCATCAAGGAGTATCAGCGTCTCAAAGCTGATGAAAGTCATAGACTGGCTCTGGAGTGGAGCGCGAAACGGGAACTCAGCAAAATCAACTATCGTATCCATACCGATGCCATCAGAGAGTACCTGATACCGCCGACGCTTTCGCCGCAACAGATCAACTTTGCCTATGCCGGTGAAGCGGATATGCTGAACATGGCATTGTTTGGCATGACGGCAAAGCAATGGCGGGAACAAAATCCAGATTTGCCGGGAAACATCCGTGACCATGCCAATATTTATCAGTTGATTGTCCTCGTCAATCTGGAGAGCATGAACGCGGAACTTATCAAGCAAGGGCATGACCGGAAGAAACGCTTGGCCTATCTCAACAAAATGGCGATTGAGCAAATGCGTTCGCTGGCAAACAGCGCCACCGCCCTTCGATTGGATGCCGCTATATCAAAATCTGCTTTGCCGGAAACGAACGAAAACGCGGAAGAAGAAATGGAAGTGTAAATGATCTATGGAAAAAATCGAAAACAATCTCTCTGAAGGCAGTGTGCTCAAAAAATTAGTGATGTTTGCCATCCCTTTTTTGATCTCAAACATCGTTCAATCGTTCTACAATGTGGCGGATATGCTGGTCGTCGGGAATTTTTGCGGAACGGAAAGCCTGTCGGGCGTTACCATCGGCGGTCAGTTCACCGTTATTCTGACCAATGTGATCATCGGACTGTGCGTGGGGGGCACTGTGTTGATCGGCCAGTATGTGGGTTCCAACAGCCGGGAGGCTCTGAAACGCGTGACGGCGACGCTGATCACACTGTTGCTCATTCTGTCTCTGATCATCATGGTTGTGATGTTGACTTTCAGGGACACGGCGCTGCACCTGATCCGGACTCCCCCGGAATCCTATTCGGAAGGCTCCCAGTATTATACGGTTACCATGACCGGCATCGTGTTTATCTTTGCTTATAACGCTCTGAGCGCCATACTGCGGGGCATGGGCGATTCAAAGCACCCTTTCTACTTCGTTTTGATCGCGTGTATAACAAACATCATCATGGATCTGGTCTTTGTCTGTGTCTTTGATATGGCGGCTTTCGGCGTGGGCCTGGCCACGGTTATTTCCCAGGCGCTGAGTGTGTTTCTGTGCGTCGCTTATATGATCCGGAACAAATTCGTATTCGACTTCAAGCCGTCTTCTTTTCGGATTTACAAGGACCAATTGAAGCTGATCATCCGATTCGGTCTGCCCACCAGCGCGCAAAACGGCGTCATCAGTCTGTCGTTCTTGTTCATTACATCGTTGGTGAATACTGTGGGCGGCGTCACCGCGTCGGCGGCGGTGGGCGCCTGGGGCCAATTCAACGGCTTTGCTTTTATGCCCACTCAAGCCATCGGCGCTTCCGTATCCACTATGAGCGCGCAGAATATCGGCGCGGGGCGGTTGGACAGGGCCGTTCAGTCCTGTAAGATCGGGATCGCTTTCGCGGTGCCTATTACCTTTTTGTTTTTCGTTCTGGTGCGGGTTTTCCCCGCTCAAATCCTGTCTTTGTTCGGGAGAGATCCGGAAATGATCCAGGCCGGCATTACTTATATCAGCGCTTTCAGTTATGATTTTTTCTTCATCCCGTTTGCTTTTTGCATCAACGGGTTTCTGATCGGCGGCGGTCATACCGTGTATACGCTGATCAACAGCATGGTTTCTTCGGTGCTGCTGCGGGCGCCGGTGTGCTACTTCTTGGGCGTTGGACTGCACTGGGGGCTTTTTGGCGTCGGATTAGGCGCGCCTGTGGCCAGCGTCGGCGCGATGGTGATGACCGTTGTGTACCTTATGTCCGGCAAATGGAGAGAGAACGCGGTCCAATCTTCGTCTTCCGGCGTCGAAATATAAGGGCTTGCTGTATCTCATTCATAAGGCCGGCGGCGGATTTATTTTAATAAAACGAGGAGGAAAAGAAGATGATCACGGAAAAAGACAATTATTTAATGCTTCTGCGGGGAGAGGTTCCGGAATGGGTGCCAAGCTACTCCTTCGGGCCGATGCCTGGCGCGACGAGACCGGTGGCAAACCATATGTTCTCGCCTCCGCTGGTCAACGATCACCGTATGCGCGGCGGCGGACGCGACATCTGGGGCGTGAACTATGTGCCCACCGAATCCACGGACAACGCGCTCATCCCGGACAACAGCGAATTCATCCTCCCTCTCGACGATCTGACAAAGTGGCGGGACATCATCAAGGCGCCCGATATATCGGGAATTGACTGGGAGGGTGAGGTAAAAAAACAAATTGAGCGTTCGGGCATCGACCGCAAGCAGACGGCCATGGCGCTCAATCTGCATTTCGGCTATTTCCAGCATCTCATGTCGTTCATGGGTTTTGAGGACGGCTTGCTTGCCTTCTATGAAGAACCGGACGAGGTCAAGGAACTGCTGGATTACCTCAGCGAGTTCTATATGACGGTGGCCGACCATGTCATTGATCTCTTCAAGCCGGATATTCTCTCCTTCATGGACGACACCGCCGCGTGGAACAGTTCGTTCATATCCGCGGATATGTACAGGGAGTTTATCTTGCCTCACCACGAAAAATGGGCCAAACGCGGCAGGGAGCGCGGCCTGATTATGACCATGCACAACTGCGGCAAGTGCGATAATATAGTCGATATGCTTGTGGAAATGGGCATCAGCGAGTGGGATCCGGCGCAAACCAGCAACGACATCGAAGCCGTCCAAAAGAAACATGGCAATAAGCTGGTCATAGCCGGCGCCTGGGATGCCCGCGGCAGGCTGCTTGCCGACGATGTGACCGATGAGGAACTGCGTCAGTCCGTACGCGATACGATGGACAAATACGCCGTGGACGGCGGTTTCTGCTGGTGCGGAGGATTTCTGTCCGCGTCGGGGGACGAGGAGATGAAACGCAGGAACAAGATCGTACACGCCGAGGTCTACGAATACGGACATAACTTCTATAAGTAATAAAGTTCCTTGAACAGCGGCGCGGGGAATAGAATAAACGGAGGGGAAACGATGCAGATATTTGGGGCTTGCAACCGGTATGTGCAGGGCTATGGCGCCTTGGGGGAATTGAAAAAATATACCGGATTCATGGGAAAAACTTTTTTCATCATGGCCAGCAAAAACAGACTCCGCGCCCTTGAGAACACGGTGCGGGAGGCGATGGGGTCCGACCTGGAACTCGTCTTCTTCGAGTTCGGCGGCGAGTGCAGCTGGGAGGAAATCAGGAAGGCGGAGAAAGCCGCGAAGGCGGCGGGCGCGGACGCCGTTTTCGGGATCGGCGGGGGCAAGGCGGCGGACGCCGCGAAAGTCGTGGCGCATCTGCTCCGGACACCCGTCGTGATCATTCCCACCATAGCGGCCAGCGACGCCTCCACCAGCGCGGCTTCCCTCATATACAACGCCCAGGGAACGGTGGAGGAGGTACTCAATTTTCCCCGGAGCCCAGAGCTTGTCCTCGTGGACACGCGGGTGCTGATCGAGGCGCCGGTGCGCTTGTTTGTGGCGGGCATGGGCGACGCGCTCTCCACATACGTAGGCGCTAAGGTTTGTCAGGATAATTTCGTCGATAACCACTTCGGCGGCAAGGGCACGCAGACCGCGCTGGCCATCGCCAGGCTGTCTTATGACACGCTCCTGGGGCTTGGCCGCCAGGCTAAGGCCGCCGCCGACGCCCGCGCCGTCACGGACGCCTACAACAGGATCGTGGAGGTCAACATCCTCATGAGCGGACTCGGCTTCGAGAACAACGGGAGCGCTTCGGACCATTCCTTCTATTTTGGCGCGCTCGCGCTGCCCGGGCGCGAGGAATACGTATTCCACGGCGAGGGCGTCGCGTTCTCCACCTGCTGCCAGATGGTCATGCAGGGGGCAAGCGACGGGGAACTCGACGAAGTGTACAGCTTTTGTCTGGATGTGGGCCTGCCCATAACCCTCGGCGACATGCGCCTGACGGATCTTACCGAGGAGGAGTATGCCCTGATGACCGAGGAGACACTGCGCCAGCAGTTCGTGTCCGCGCACCCCTTCGAGGTCACGTTTGAAAAAGTATACGGCGCCTACAAAACCGCGGACGCCATAGGGCATATGTACAAAAAAGGCGGCAGACTGATTTAAACCATGGCGCATCCGTGTAGGGGCGGCATCCTGCGCCCGTCCTTGGCAGGCGCAGAAACGGCGCATCCGTAGGGGCGGCATCCTGCCGCCCGCCCTTGACAGGCGCAGAAACAGCGCGTCCGTAGGGGCGGCATTCTGCCGCCCGCCCTTGACAGGCGCAGGAACAGCGCATCCGTAGGGGCGGCATCCTGCCGCCCGCCTTTGACAGGCGCAGGAACGGCGCATCCGTAGGGGCGGCATCCTGCCGCCCGCCTTTGACAGGCGCAGGAATGGCGCGTCTGCGGGCGGCATCTTGCCGCCCGCCCTTGACGGACGCCGGAATATGCAGAGGAGGAAAGCAGTTGTCGGAGCAAGCGGCCGGTTTGCCGGCGGATCAGGGTTATAAGATTGAGATGCGGAATATCCACAAAAGCTTTGGCGGCGTCCACGCGCTGAAGGACGTCAGCCTGCGCGTGCGGCCGGGGGAGATTCACGCTCTGTTGGGCGAGAACGGCGCCGGGAAATCGACTCTTATGAAGATACTCTCCGGCGCCTACAGCCTCGACAGCGGCAGCATATGGATCGACGGCGCCGAGGTCGGCATAAACAGCCCCAAGGCGGGCATCGCGCTGGGCGTGTCGATCATCTATCAGGAGCTGGCGCTGATGGGGGATCTCACCGCAGCGGAAAATATTTTTATCGACAACCTGAACGACGGGCGCGGACTCATCCACTGGAAGCGGCTGCGCGCCAAAACCCAGGAAGTGCTGAACGATCTGGGCTTCGGGCAGATCCAGCCCTCGAGCCAGGTCTCCGAACTCAGCATCGCCTACCAGCAGGTGGTGGAGATATGCAGGGCGCTCTCGCGAAACTCATCTATCCTTGTGCTGGACGAGCCCACCGCCGTTCTCTCCACCCATGAGGCGGAGCAGCTCTTTACCTTGCTGGGCAGACTGAGCGCCAGCGGCGTGGCCATTATTTACATATCCCACCGCCTGGAAGAGATCTTAAAAATCTGCGACAGGGCCACCGTCCTCCGGGACGGCGAGAACGTCGCCAGCGTCGAGATCAAGGATGTGGACGAGCAAAAGCTTGTCAACATGATGATCGGCCGGGATCCGCAGAATTATTTCCCGGAGCGCGAGAGGGCCATCGGCGAGGTCGTCTTTGAGGCGGACGGCATCTGCCGGGGCGACGCCGTCCGCAACGTATCCTTTCATGTCCGCGCGGGCGAGGTGTTTGGCATCTCCGGTCTTGTGGGCGCGGGACGGACCGAAACCGTGATGGCCATACTCGGCGAGGATAAGCGCGATTCCGGAACCGTCAGGGTAAACGGCCGGGCCATCAAGATGCGCTCCCCCATCGACGCCAGAAAGGCGGGCGTCTCCCTTTTGACCGAAGACCGCAAGACACAGGGCGTTCTGCTGGATCTTCCGATACTGTACAACATCTCCCTGTGCGCGCTGAAGGCACTGAGCGGCCCTGGGGGCGTCATAAATCGCAAGAAGGAACGGCAGGCCGCCGGCGTACTCGTGGATAAGCTCCGGATCAAAATCGGCAGCCTGGACGACGATTGTTCGAGCCTTTCCGGGGGCAACCAGCAAAAAGTTTCCATATCCAAACTCCTGGGCTCGGGCAGCCGCATTCTGCTGTTTGACGAGCCGACGCGGGGCGTGGACGTGGGAGCGAAAATTGAGATATACAAAATCATAAGCGAGCTTGTGAGCGAGGGCTACGCCATCATTATGATCTCCTCGGAGATGCCGGAGATCATCGGCATGTGCGACCGGGTCGCCGTTATGCGCGGCGGCAGGATCGTGGGAGAACTCGACCGGGCGGAACTCTGCGAGCAGAGCTTAATCAATCTTTCAATGGGGGTAAACGGCTGATGAAGTGGGAACGACTGGGAAAGAGGAACATATCGCGGTTTCTGCAAACGTACAGCTGCTTCATTATTCTTCTGGGCCTGATCATCGTCTCCGGCGCCTTGTCGGACAAGTTTTTGTCTCAGCAAAACATCTTTAATGTTCTGCGCCAGCAGGCCCACATCGCGATTCTGGCGCTGGGCGCTCTCATTGTCATACTCACCGGCGGCATAGACCTGTCGTCGGGAGCGATACTGGGCATAAGCAATGTTTTCGTGGCTTATTTCATCACAAATCTGGCGCTCGACTCCATGGGGGGCGCCGCGATATCCATAATCACGGCGATCCTCGCCGGCGGGCTGGCGGGTTTTATCAACGGACTGCTGATCGCGTATCTGAGTATGCCGGCCTTCATAGCCACGCTGGCGTCGATGACCATGCTGCGCGGCGTGGCGCTGGTCATGACAAACGGGACGCCCATAAGGCCGCCCGTTGATCCCCTTGCGAACCCGGGCAGCTTCGCGCTGTTCCGCTTCGGGCAGGATTCGGATCCCCTGATCGGGATGCCCTGGCCGGTATGGGTGACCGTCGTCATCGTCGCTTTTTTCTGGTTCCTTATGAAATACACGACGTTCGGACGCCTCACCATGGCCACGGGAAGCAACGAGGACGCCACCCGTCTGGCCGGAATCAACGTCAAAATGTACAAAACCGCCGCCTATACCCTGTGCGGACTCCTCGCCGGCGTCGCCGGCGTGCTGCTGGCCGCCCGGGCCGGTATCGCGATACCGGCCGCCGGCTCGGGGCAGGAATTGACCTCGATAGCCGCGGTCGTCATAGGAGGCGCCTCACTCAGCGGCGGCAGCGGCAAGGTCGCGAACACCATCGTGGGCGTGTTTATACTGGCGCTTATCGGCAACATCATGACGCTTCTCGCCATCCCCGCCTATCCCCAGCAGATCATAGAGGGCGCCATCATCATCGCGGCAGTCTTCCTGAACCGCGGGAAAAAGAAGAAGTAAAAAAAGAGCAGTCAAAGAAAAAAGAGACGGGCGGCAGAATGCCGCCCGTCTCTTTTTTCTTTGACTGCTCTCCTGGGAGTACCGTAGGGGCGGCATTCTGCCGCCCGTCCTGGTTTTAGCCCGCCAGCACCGCCGCGTTGATCTCGTCAATGGTCTGATAGTCGATGTCGATGACCTTGGAATACACCGTGCCTTCCTCATAGACCTCGGTATAGTTGTCTTTCGTGAAGAGGCGCAGGGGCATCGGCGTGATCCTGGGCATGTTGTTGGCGTCGAAGCCTTCCTCAAATATCATGTGAATGAATGTGACGACGGCCTTGGAGATGGCTATGGGGTTGTTGTAGCCGGTACTCACGAGCTTCCCGTCGGCGACGAGCTTAAGGGCGCTGGTGTCGCCGTCGGCGGGGGTAACGATTTTGATCTGATCGCTCAGCCCGCGCTGTTCGAGTACCTTGACGCTGCCCGCGCCCATCTGGTCATTCTCGGACAAAATCAGCGAAACGGTGGGGTGGGCGGTGAGCAGGTTCTCGGTGGCGGTCATTCCCGCGGCGTCCTCCCAGTTGCCGTCCGCTATGCCGAGGATCTGGGCGTCATACTTGCTCATATCGACCTTGCCGGTTCTGACCAGCTCAAGGTAGTAGTTATAGCCCTCAAGCATGGCGTCTTCCCAATAGGGCTTCGCGGTTCCGGCCATTTCCTGCTTGCCGTACACCCAGCCGGCCAGCATGCCGTTCATGCGGGGGTTGGTGACGGCGTGGCCGAGAACACCGGCGATCATCACAATGTCGATGGGGTCTTCGTACATCTTGGCGGCGTACTGCCCCGCCAGGAAGGCCCCGTTGTAGTCGATGGGCGAGATCGTGGTAATGACCGGGACGGATTCTTCAAAGGGTACGACCGATATGACCGGGATGCCGGCGTCTACGGCCTTCTGGACGTCGACAATCTGGGCCTGGTAGTCGACGGGATTGATGACGATGATGTCCACCCCCTGGGTAATGAGAGCCTCAATATCCGAGGATTGCTTGTTGGAGTCAAAGTCATTGGCCACAAGGTATTTGAGCTCATAGCCGTACTCCCCGCAGAACTGTTCGGCGCCCTGTTTGAGACCGGCAAAGAACGCGCTGACCATAGCGGCCTCAGACCAGCCGACCACGACGTCGGATTTCTGTTCGACATTGTCAAGCGCCTTGTATATGGCGGATCTGTCGTTCTGGATGGACGCGCCGATGCCGTTCAGGGCGTTGTCCGTGGGGGCGTATGTGTAGATCTCGTGGTTCTTGAGTTCCTCGGCGCTGAGTATCCTGTCCTCCTGGCCGGCGGCGGGCTGGCTGGTGTTGGCCGGGGCGGTGGTCGCCGGCGCCTCGGTCGTGGACGCCGCCGTGCCGGAAGCGCCGCCTCCGCAGGCGGCAAGCGTCAGTATAAACAGAGTAAGTACGGGCGCGAGCATTGCCAAAGGTGTTTTTTTCATCTTTCCTTTTCCTTCCTTTCTTCCTTCTCTCCAAAATTTGCCTCGCCGAAAAACGGTCTGACAACAAGGAAATTATATAGCCCGCGATGGAACTTGTAAAATACTTTTTTCTCTCTCTCAGATTCTGTCGATTTCCAGGGCTTTGAGCCCGATTTGGAGCTTCAGGCGGATTTCCAGGTCGTCGATGGATACATTCAGCAGCTCCTCGACCTTTTTGATGTGGTAGAGGATCGTGTTTCTGTGCATATGCAGCAGCGTGCCGGCCTCCGTGGCGCTGCGCCCGCATTGGAGATAGGCCGATAGACTGTCGAGTAGTTTGGCGCTGTGTTTTTCTTCGTAAAGCTTGAGTTTTTTGATCGACCTGAAGGCAAAGGCGTTCGTAAAGACCCCCGACGCGGAGTCAATGGTATTGCTGACTAAGTGGTGCAGGTAATAATCCTCATAGAGGTAAAACCGGAATCTGTTCGCTTCCTGCCTGCTCAGCCGCAGCCGTTCGCCCATGATCACGGCGGAATGGGCCTGTTCATAGGCGGACGCCATATCCCAGAGGCTTTCGAAGGGATTGCTCACGCCGCAGTTGCAATTGAGCCCGGTGAGCATGGAGAGAAGGCGGGCTCTGCGCGCTTCGGCGTCGTCGCGGGTCTCAATGGGGTAGAGCATCATAATATTGCGGCTGTACAGTATGACGACGGCTTTGTCCATGCGCCGCGAAAGATCCTGCACAAGCCGGTCCGCGGGCACGTTGAGAATGTCGTTGTACACAATGAGATTGAGTTCAAATCTGCCTTCAAAGGGTATCCGCAGCGCCGCGGCGCGTTTCTTTGCTTCCTGCTCGCTGGAAATGGTTCGCCCGATCAGTTCCATAAAAAACGACTCGATTTGCCGGCTTTTTCTGAAAAACGGCTGTTCCTTATCGAAATAGTATTTGATGTGGGCGACCAGGAGCGTAAACAACTCCAGCATCGCGCCGGAACATTCCCGGTTGCAGCAGATCATGACCACAATCGCCGAGAATGTGTTGTTGTACTTGTACACCTTCTTCACCGTGTCATAGGGAGACAGCAGACGGTCCTGGCTGATGATCAGATCCCGCTCGTCGGCGTTCTCGTATTCCTCGATGCGCCGGTATTTTTGCAGCTTCTGCAGGGTCTCTTCCGGGTGATAGCCGTTTTCCACCAGCATGGTCTGCACCGCGTCGTCGGTGAACACATTCTTTGTGTAGGCGAGCAGATTAAACGACGCGTCCAAAATGGTTATGTGGTTGCCGATGATGGGTTCGCACAAATTAAGCAGCGCCTGCAATCCCAGATTGTTGAGGATAGACTCCTGCATTTGCGCAATCCAGTTTTGGACCCGGATGAAGACGCGCTGGACCGCGATAAAAAGCTCGTTCAGATTGAGGTTTTTGTTCACGATATAAATGTTTTGCAGTGATTCGTCGGTTTCCGCGTCGTCCTGTCTGCGGTCGCGGATGCACAGGAAATATATGCCTGGCGTTTTGGGGACGAGCAGTGATTCGGACAGCTTGGACACAAGCAGCATTTTGCCCGAGGCATCCGAGATGCCCAGTGTGTACAGCTCAGCGCCCGAAAAAGAGGGATTCCCATGGCGCGGCGTTTCCAGATTAAATTTCAATTCTTCCATAATTAGGTCCAGCGATATCTTCATTTTTGTATACTCCTACAAAAAAATCCGAAAAATTCAGCGCGGATTACAAATTTTACGAATTTACGGCTCGGCGGCCGCCGTCTGCGCCTGCGCAAAGGATATGCGGGCAAACTTTTTTCGTCAAAAATGACAATTTGGCGTCAAAATATTGTCGGCGCGAACATATACAAGCCGCGGCGCGCAATGATAATATTGAAGAAAACCACCGTGACGCCGCCGCTCAACATATATGCTCAACGTACATAATGTGATTATATAACGCGGCGTGAATCAGTGTCAACGGATTCAAAATAATGTAAATTATCAAAATAATGAATAGGCATGGTGATTTCACATGACCCCAACGACAACCAAACTCAAACCCATATCCACCCCCACATCTACACCCACCCCCAGGGAAAATTTCCTCCGGATCGTCCGGAACGAAGCCCCGTACTGGATCGGCGACCCTTTTCACTGTTTTAACTGCGCCGAAGACAGCGGGGTCCCGTACCTTCTCGACGCCAGCGCGCTGGCGCATAAGCGCGTGACCCGCGGCGGGATTGGCGTCCGCGACGCCTGGGGCGTCGTCTGGGATTGGTCGGAAGATCAGCCGGGGCCGGTTCCCAATCATTTCGGCGGGAACATCGTCGTCAGCGACATCACGCGGTGGCGGGAGTCTTTTGAATTCCCGGATCTGGATCATCTGGACTGGAGCGCGGCGGACGCTCTGGCTCAATCTGTCGACCGGGAAACGAAGCTTGTGATGGTTCAGTCTCCCCGCGGCATGTTTGAATTCTCTCACGGGATGATGGGATTTGAGGGGGCGCTGGAGAATTACCTGCTGGAGCCGGAGGATATGTATGAGATGCTCAGCGCGTACACGGACTGGAAGATCAAGGCCGCGGAACTCTGCATCGATCATATGAATCCCGATATCATCGTCAATTTTGACGATTGGGGCAGCAAGACGCAGATGTTCCTGCCGCCGCGGGTCTGGCGCGAAATACTGAAGCCCCTGTACGCGCGTTTCTTTGGTTATATTAAATCCCGGGGCGTCATCGTGATGAATCACTGCGACTGTTACGCGGAAGACGTGTGCGTGGACATGGTGGAGGTGGGAATCGACGTGTGGCAGGGCGTTACCCCCGAAAACGACATCCCGGCCATCGTTGAGAAGACGGAAGGGAAGCTGCTGCTGTTCGGAGGCGTCGATATGCCGAGCATCGACTACGCCGGGGTCGCCGAGGAAACCGTCCGAAGCCACATCCGCGCCACCATGGATAAATACGCGCCCACGAAGCGGTATCTCCCGATTTTTTCATCCTGGCTGCCTGTGTTCGGCGGTGTGCGCGAGATCGCGCGCGATGAAATGGAGAAGCACGGGAAACGGATTATGGGCTG
>JAISDM010000213.1 GCA_031264885.1 Peptococcaceae bacterium
TTTTCCGGACTCAAGAATTATTGTGAGGTGGGATAAGTGATTACTGTGGGGATGGATTCGGATGGATTCGGCTTTGCGAATTTCAGAATGAAGCCTAAATACAGCAACGTTTTGAAGGATGTTTTATTTAAGATAGATTGCGGCGCGTCTGATACTACTATTAGAAAAGATAGCTTGATTGATCTTGGTTGGAGTCACAGGGATATTGCGTTAGGATCGAGTAAGCCTAAAGAGTTTTTATTGGCTGCTAACAACGCTGTTATAGGGAGATCATTTAAGTTTCCGCTATTTAATTTTTGTGATACAGACTTTGTTAACGTGGATTTATTCTATTTGGAAGGAGAGAATGATTTTAAGAATTTACTAGGCATGAATATACTTATGTTTTTCTTAACGGTAATAGACCCGGATAATAGAGAAATAAGAATAGAACGTGGGAAGAAAGAAAATCCTTCTGGAGCAGGAGGAATAGGGAGTGTTACCGGGTTGCGGATGACATAGGAAATAATTTAGAAAAACGTCTTACGCTTTTGCAAGGAGTCGATGGTTATGGGCGAGAAGATACTGATTGTGGATGACGAGCGGGAAATCGCCGATTTGGTTGAATTGTACCTGCAAAACGAGAACTATACGATTTTTAAGTATTATACCGCCAGTGAGGCGCTGGAATGTATCGACCGGACCGAGCTGGACCTCGCGCTGCTGGACATCATGCTCCCCGGCGCGAGCGGCCTCGCCATCTGCCAAAAGATACGCGGCCGGCACACCTACCCAATCATCATGCTCACCGCGAAAGACGCGGAAGTGGACAAGATCACAGGCTTGACAGTGGGAGCGGACGACTATATCACCAAGCCCTTTCGCCCGCTGGAACTGGTCGCGCGTGTTAAGGCGCAGCTGCGCCGGTATAAGAAATACAACGGCGTGACGGCGCGGAACGGGAATATGGTCGTCCACTCCGGTCTCGTCATGAATATCAACACACACGAGTGCTTCCTGAACGAGAGGCCGTTGTCCCTTACACCCACCGAATTCGCGATCCTGCGCATCCTTTGCGAGAACAAGGGAGATGTGGTCAGCTCCGAGCAGCTGTTCCATCAGATATGGGGCGACGAATATTTCAGCAAGAGCAACAATACCATTACCGTACATATCCGGCATCTGCGCGAAAAATTAAGCGACGCCACAGATCATCCGAAGTATATAAAAACGGTATGGGGAGTTGGCTATAAAATTGAAGCGTAAAAGGTCAAACGCCGCCGAGTATGAAAAATTCAAACGGAAGATATTTCTGCAATCCGCCTGCATAATGGGACTCTCCATTTTGATTATAGGCGCGGCCTACCGATTCGTATGGCGCGGAAACGCGGGCGACTGGCTTGTCTCGTTTTTCCAGCGCGTCTTTCACATGAGACGCGGCCAGGCGCTGGATGTGTACCGTTATGTCTTCCGTCAAAACTTCGAAATCATCTTCATTGGCGCGACAGCGATTACGTTTATCGTTCTGCTGCGTTTTGCCCTGGAACGGTTTACCCGGTATTTCGAGTCCATCAATCA
Organism: Peptococcaceae bacterium; assembly: GCA_031264885.1. Classification (GTDB taxonomy): domain Bacteria; phylum Bacillota; class Peptococcia; order DRI-13; family UBA5745; genus JAISDM01. The sequence goes on from JAISDM010000213.1 coordinate 1,558, forward strand.
TGGAATCAACGCGCTGATTGAGGGCGACGGAAACAGCATCGCCCTGATGCCGGAAATGGAAGCGATCGAAAACAAACTCAATACCGTGCGCCTGACCCTGGAACAGCGCTCCCGCGACGCGCAGCTTGCCGAACAGCGAAAGAACGACCTGGTTATGTATCTGGCCCACGATATTAAAACGCCCCTTACCTCCATCATCGGCTACCTGAGCCTGCTGGACGAAGCGCCGGACACGCCGGCGGAGCAAAAAGCCCAATACGGGCGGATCGCCTTGGACAAGGCATACCGTCTCGAACAGCTCATCGACGAGTTTTTTGAGATCACACGGTATAACCTCCAGACGGTTACACTCACGAAAAAAAACATCGACCTGTACTATATGCTGGCACAGGTGGCCGATGAGTTTTATCCTCAGCTTGCCGCAGGCGGAAAACAGGCAGTGATTCACGCTCCCGAGGATTTGACCGTATCCGGCGATCCCGATAAGCTGGCGCGGGTATTCAACAACATCTTGAAAAACGCCGCCGCGTACAGCGACGGCGACAGCGTCATTGACATCACAGCGGGCCTCTCCGGGGATGTGGCGTCCATCACCTTCCGGAACGCCGGCAGCATCCCCAAAGATAAACTCGCAGCCGTATTTGAAAAATTCTACAGACTGGACGGCGCCGATTTCTCTGACAAAAGCGGCGCCGGACTCGGCCTGGCAATCGCGAAAGAGATCATCGCTCAGCACGGCGGGCGGATTTACGCGGAAAGCGACGATCACAGCACAACATTTACAGTAGAGCTCCCGGCCGGGTAAAAGAATTCCACCTGTGCCGACGATTCGCTTTAAAAATTTGCGTTTACGCAAAGACGGGCGGCAGGATGCCGCCCCTACGGCCTGTGAATGATGTATCCGTAGGGGCGGCATTCTGCCGCCCGTCCCCGTCCGAAACCATCATATCTTGTCATTCCGGCGCCATATTTTTGTCATTCCGGGCTTGTCCCGGAATCCAGGTTCCCTGGTTTATCATTTTTGGATTCCGGCATAAAGCCGGAGTCGATCCCGACCGCGCCCGGTGGGCGATGAAGGGAGGGTGAGACTGGGCAGGCACGTGGTGAAATCAAGCGTCGCAAGACGCGCAGATTGAGCCCGTGTCCTAACCCGGAATGACGGGGGATAGACAGGCCCGCAGACCGCTACGCGACGGCGAAATCAAAATAACGGTCGGGGTACGGCTCGTTTCTTAATACATAATGCCACCACTCGAAGCCATACGGTTCAAATCCGCTGCTTTCCATAATAAAGCGCAAGCGCCCGCGGTTTTGCGCCTCTATGCCCGTAATCCCTTTTGCCGCGTGATGCGAGCGCTCATCCATAAAATCGAAACCGCCCCCCATAGGAACCAGCATCCCCGTATCCGACCGGTACAGCGTAAGATCGACCGCGCTTCCGCGGCTGTGACTCGATTGCGGCGCCACATATCCCTTCGCGACCATCTCGGCTCGCTGGATGTTCGGATAGTATCTCTCTTTTGTGAGATTGTCCTCCGGCTGACCGGCCCAGCGCAGGAAGCAGTCTACCGCGCGTTTGGGCCGGTACCCGTCCCACAACAGCAAGCCGTACCCGAGGGCCGCCGCCTGCTTCCGCGCCTCCAGCAGCGCGCGGGCCGCGGCGTATGTACATACGATGCGGTTGACCTCATATCCGTCTACCGGCTTCCCCGTAAAATTGTCCCATGTGGCATATTTGGCGTCCCAGCGCACCCCGCGCAGCATTTCATCCAAAAAAACAAATCCTTTTTCCATGCTTATCCCCCCTCCAACGCCAACACGATCAAGCGGTCAATCAGTTCGGGAAGCGTGACGCCCGCGGCGGCCATCATACGGGGATAACGGCTGTACGGCGTGAAACCGGGCAGGGTATTGACCTCGTTAAGCACAATGAGGCCGTCGTCCCGCAGAAACATATCCACACGGGAAAGCCCCCGACAGCCCAGCGCCTGATATATCCTCCGCGCCGTTTCCCCGATCCGCCTCCGCTCCTCCGCCGGCAGATCCGCGGGAGTGGTGACGACCGCGTTTTCGGAGCCTTTCTCCGGTTCGGCTTCCTGGTGAATGCGGAAGATTCCGTGCCGCAGCCTGATTTGGTCCACCTCGCCGACAATCAATCCGGAACGGTGTCCCAGGTGTCCCAGGTTTCCCAATACGGCGCAGCCGACCTCACAGCCTGAAACCGCCTGTTCGATCAAAACCTTACCGTCATATCGCCTCGCCGATTCAATCGCGGCGTCCAACGCGTCCGCGCCGTCCACTTTCGTCACGCCAAAGGACGATCCGGAACGCGCCGGTTTGACAAAAACAGGATAGTCAAACGCGTCCGCCGCCGGTCTGCCGTCTCCATAGACGACCCGGAACGCAGGCGTGGCTATGCCCGCGTTACCCGCGACGGTATATGCCAGCGATTTGTCCATACAAATCGCGGAGCTTTGAATGTCACAGCCCACATAAGGGATCCCCGACAACTCAAGCAGCCCTTGTACCGCGCCGTCTTCGCCCCACTTCCCGTGCAAAACCGGGAACACCGCGTCCACATGGTGGATTTCATACCCGTGCTTCTTTAAGACAAGCAGCCCGTGTATTTTTTTATCCGGCAAAAGCACGGCGGAACAGGAATCGCCGTTTTCCCACTCCGCGCGCGGTTTCGCGCATATCCTCCAGGCGCCGGATCTCGTGATCCCGATATAGATCGGCTCGTATTTTTCGCCGTCGATAGCAGCGGCGATCTCTATCGCGGATTTTACCGATACGTCATGCTCCTCCGAGCAGCCGCCAAACAGGACCGCGACTTTTATTCTGTCCACGCGTCAGACCCCTTTCGAAATGGATACAGTTCCTGATGGTTTTTTCAACGGTGGCGCGCAGCGCCTGTTCGGTATAGTAAGCCGTATGCGGCGTAATGATGACATTGGACATCCTTTGCAGCTTCGGCAAAAACGGATGATCCATGATTCTTTGTCCGCAGTCCGCGTAGAAAAAACCCTCCTCCCCCTCCAACACGTCCAGCGCGGCGCCGCCCAGCGTCCCGTCTTCCAGCGCGTCAACCAGCGCGCCGGTATCTATGAGGGCGCCGCGCCCCGTATTGATCATAAACGCGCCCCGCTTCATCCGCTTTATCTCCCCGCGGCCGACGATATGGCGCGTATCCGCGTCGAGGGGCACATGGAGCGTAACGATATCGCTGTTGCGCAGCAACTCGTCCAATGTCGCGTAATTTGCCGGATCGCGGTCACAAACCAGCACACGGCATCCAAATCCCCGAAGCCGCTCCGCCACGGCTTTGCCTATACGACCGGCCCCCAGCACACCGACGGTCATATCGCTCAGCACCTTGCCGCGGACGCCGGCCGGCCTGAAATCGTACTGCTCCACAGAGCGCGCGGCGGATTTCGCGCCGCGTATGACCATAAGCATCAGCATCAGGGTATAATCCGCGACACTGTCCGGCGGATACGCCGCGGCGCCGACCGCGAGACCCATCCTCTCAGCGGCGGCCGTATCGATATGATCGCAGCCGACGCTTCGGGTCGAGATGTATTTCACCCCGGCTTTCTTCAGGGCAAGCAGAATGGATTCAGAGACCGCGGATTTGTGCCCCACACTGACACATGAATTGCTGGGCATCGAAACGGCGCCGGCCTCCGACACCGCGGCGCCCGTGATCGCGGGTATCACACCAAAGCGCGGCGCCAGCGCGCGGAACATCTCCGCCTCATCCTGTTCGCATCCATAAACAGTGATACCGATGGCTTTCATGAATGGTTCGCTTCCTCTCCTCAGGATTCGTTATCTTGGCATAACGAAAAAACCCGTTCCTACGCATTAAGTCTACCGCGTAAGAACGGGCCGTTTTTTAATATTAGATTGAGAAATTCCTAAGAAAAAGCGTTTATTTTTTTAAGACCGGAGGATGAAACGACAAACACAGCGATCAAAACAAGGACGGGCGGCAAGATGCCGCCCCTACGGACGCATCGTTCACGGTATCGTAGGGGCGGCATTCTGCCGCTCCAGACTGTCCGAAAACTATCATACCTTGTCATTCCGGCGCCATATGTTTGTCATTCTGGGCTTGTCCCAGAATCCAGGTTCCTTTGTCTATCATTTTTGGATTCGAACCACAACCCCCATTGAACAAGGACTGGGCGCTTTATGTCCCGAAGGATTTGTACTCTGCGTCCAAAACATGCTTGCCGTCGATCTTCGTTTGGCGATTATACATCCATTCATATCAGTTTTATTGACTGACTCGTCGTTCTGTTTTATACTAATAAACAAAGAAACAAGGGAATGTATGCGCAAAGTCAGCCCTGTTAAGTAATAAAACCGGGTGCAGTGGCAAAAGAAAAGGAGTGTGACAATTATGGCGACCCTTGATGAACTTCTCATAGCGGAAGCCACAGAATACGAATTTAAATCAGAGCTGGAGGTGAAGCGCCCCAAGAAGGGAAAAAACCTGGCATTTGACTCGATGCCCACCGACTACAAGAAAGACGATCTATCATTCACCATCTTCGAAGCGGCATTCAAGAAAGCAACCAAAAAAGCTCTCACGCTGAAGGAGTATGTTTCTTTCGGGATGTGTCTGCCCGATGGAGTGCTGACCTATGCAGGTCTGCTGTTTGCCGACGACTGCCCGCTCAGGCAGGCGAGGGTATTTTGCACCCATTGGGATGGCCTTACCAAGGGATCGCTGCGCGACGCCATTGACTCAAAGGAGTTTGAAGGCGACCTTGTGTCGTTGCTCAAGGACAGCGATAACTTTGCAAGGCTGAATACAAAGGTCAGGTGGAAGAAGCTGCCCAACCACCGCGTCAATAAACCGGACTACGCTGAAAGAGCGGTATTCGAAGCCCTCGCGAACGCGCTTATGCACCGGGATTGGTCAGTCGTTGGCAGTGAGGTGCATGTCGACATATATGATGACCGCATGGAGATTTACTCGCCTGGCGGCATGCCGGACGGGACCCTGATTCAGGAGCGGGATATCGATAAAGTTCCGTCCATACGCCGAAACCCTGCCATTGCTGATGTTTTTGGGCGCCTTGAGTACGCTGAACGTCAGGGGAGCGGACTTAAGAGGATTCGGGAAGAGACATCCTATCTTTATGGATACACGGAGGATTACGCGCCTGAGTTCATATCGACGTCAACAACGTTTTTTGTGGTCTTGAAGAACATGAACTACGGCGACTTGGACGGCGCCAACCAAGTCACCATCCAAGATAACAACCAAGATGAAAGGATTAAATCACTTATTGAGTTCTGCGGTGTCGCGCGGACAAGAGATGAGATGCAATGTCATCTTGGGATAACGAACAGAGGGTATTTCAGGGCAAACATTTTGAAGCTGCTTCTTGAATCAGGGCAGCTTAAGATGACCATACCCGATAAACCGAACAGCCGCAACCAGAAATACGTAAGGAACCGTGGATGACGCGTCTGTAGGGGCGGCATTCTGCCGCTCCAGACCGTCCGAAAACTCGCCCGTTTTTTTCCATTCCCTTCCTGGAGGGGTGGCGCGCAGCGCCGGGGTGGTTCCTTCGAAGCGCCACCCCTCCAGGAAGGGGAATTTTTCCATACGACGAATCGCGGTATATATATTGTGTTAACGACGCATTTTTTGTTGTTCTCGGACAGGCTGGCCCGTCTTATAAAATCCCGTTGGAATCAGATTCCAACGGGATATATTCTAACCCCTGAATTCAATACGGCCACGACTAACCGCTAATGCAAGCCGGATTCCCTCACTGGCAGAAGTTTTATTTAATTCACTGCTTGAATATATCTTCGGAGTATCGCCGCAACCTCTGCGCGGGTGGCGCTCCCTTTGGGATCAAAGACATTGCCGGGCTTGCCGCCGATGATGCCGGCTTTGTAAATGGCTTCCACAGAGGCCCGGGCGTAACCAGCGATCTCCGCGCTGTCCGCGAATCCGCTGTAAGTTTGCTTTATGGATAAGGGCTTGCCTGTGTACCGTACATAGTTCATCAGGATTACCGCCAAATCCTGCCGGCTGATAGGCGCGTTGGGAGCAAATATGTTGTTCCCAACGCCGCCGGTAATGGCGTTAGCTTGCGCCCAAGCTACATAAGGCGCGTAATACTGTCCGACGCTCACGTCGCCGAAGCTGACCGCACCGGTGTAACCGCTGATGTTGGCGCCCGCCAGTCTGCCCATCACCGTCACCAGCATGGCGCGGCTCATGGGTACATTGGGACCAAACGCGTTGGTGCTTACGCCGCCCATGATATTACGGGAATAGACATAGGCCACGTCTCCGTAATACGAGTTAGATGTTTGCACATCAATGAAAGGCAAGGCGACCGCTGCGGGAGCGACAGGCGCGATGATGGGCGCAGCCGGCGCGGCAGGACTGGGAGATACAGGTTCCGCAATACTGCCGCTGGATCCGCCCGCGTTGCTCACGCCGCTTCCGCCGCCGGACGCCGCGGATGGTTCATAGGTCACGAAATACTTGGACAAATGATCGGTGGTGAATATGACCGTCTGATTCCGGGCGTCGTACATCGTGTTCATCTTCTGAATGTTACCCACATCGTCCAGATACCATACTGTTATCCCGGAAGCATTCTCGCCAGGTTTAAGGGTGTAAGGCAAGGCGATGGTGATCAGTCCGCCGTCGAAGCTGGTGATGTACTGGCTGTTGCTCGTCAGGCTGATGTCGTAAACGGGCGCGTTCCCCACCACTGCCTGCTGACGGGCGTTCAGGGAGGATACCGCTACCGGCTTCACCTCAAGAGCGATATTGCTATCCACCGCCTGAACCGCCGTCGATTTGGCGGCTTCGGGAGAGAGTGTGACAGAGCCGTAGGGCAAATTGATCCCCACCGCCAGATCTGCATCTGCCAACCTAGCCGCCGCTTCCTTAGGCAGGGTGGCGGCAGTGGCGCCGGTCGCTTCGGACAGATCAATGGTAACCAGTCTCACAGAGTTGTTGATGATATCGTTGATTTTATCATCCGGAAGGATGAGTGTGACGGTATCGTCGGATTGTGTGTATTCCACAGACAACTGACCGTTGCCTATAGGAGCCTTCCCAATAGGATCGGTCGCGGGCGGTTGTGTTGGGATCGGGGTTGGGCTCGGTTCAGTTGCCGGCGGCTGTGTGGGAATGGGTGTCGGCGCTGATGTAGGTTCAGTGATAGGTGGTTGTGTAGGAATGGGGGTTGGGGTTGGTTCGTCCGCCGGTGGCTGTGTAGGTGCGGATGTGGGAGTCGGAGTCGGAGTCGGCGCTGATGTAGGTTCATCTGCCGGCGGCTCAGTTGGCGTTGGCTGCGGGGTTGGGGCTTGGGTAGGAACGGGAGTAGGCGTTGACTGTGTGGAATTAAGCACGAATGTCGCTGTTATTGCCACAGATCTGGCCGGCATGATGAAACTGATGGATGATGTGTTGCTCACACTCACACCGCTTGTTGTCCAACCGTCGAAACTGTAGTTATTGTTAATCGGAGCAGCAACGAGATTCACGCTCGTTCCAGCAGAATAGCTGCCGCTTGCCGTACCGGACACGCTGCCGCCCGTACCGACCGATACGGTCAATGCGTAGGTGGCGGGCACGGACGGTTCCGCCGTTGTGCTGAATGAGATTTCCGATACCGCCGAGAGATTGAGTGCCGCGTCCTCCACGATGACATACGCCTTGTATGGCGTGGACGTCGTCAGGTCGATAACGTTCACGGTGTTCGCGCTCGCTGTGGCTGCCGCAGAACCTTTGGCTACCGCCGTTCCCTGAGCCTTGATTGTCGCCGCGTTGGGAGCCGAATCAGCGGCGAGGTACACCAGATAGTAATAGGTTCCCACTTCGTCGGAGGTAAAATTCAGCGTCGTACTGTTATGATTCGTGTCGCTTGCGCTTGTTGATATCAATATCGGGGGAGTCGAATCCGGCGCGACGGTCGTTGAGAAGGGAATCTCCGATACCGCCGAGAGATTGAGCGCCGCATCCTCCACGATGACATACGCCTTGTATGGCGTGGACGCCGCCAGGTCGATAACGTTTACGGTGTTTGCACTCGCCGTGGCTGCTCCTGTACCTTTGGCAACTGCTGTTCCCTGAGCTTTGACCGTCGTCGCGTTGGGAGCCGTATCAGCGGCGGGGTATACCAAATAATAATAGGTCCCCGCTTCGTCGGAGGTAAAATTCAGCGTCGTACTGTTGTGGGTCGTGCCGCTTGTGCTTGTTGACGTCAGCGTCGGGGGCATCGAATACGCCGTCGCGGTGATGGTCAACGTGAGTTGGTTCGTCTCCTGTTGCGTACCCGCGCCCTTGTTGATCGCTACGGTGAACACATAGCTGCCGGGCGTGCCGCTCGTCGCTTCAACCGTCCCGGCTGTCGGAGCGGTATAGCTCACTTTTGTGACCGTATTCGTAGTGCCTGTGGATAACCCGGCAATGACACTTTCAATGTAACTCAACGCCGCCGCTTCATCTGCGGTCGCCGTTTGGGTCGTCGTGTACGCCGCGCCCTGTATCGCGCTCTTGGCAGACGTTATCGCGTCATTATCGCCGCTTGCGTCATACGCCGTCGCGGTGATGGTCAGCGTGAGTTGGTTCGTCACCTGCTGCGTACCCGCGCCTTTGTTGATCGCTACGGTGAAAACATAGCTGCCGGGCGTGCCGTTTGTCGCTTCGGCCGTTCCGGCAATCGGGGCGGTATAGCTCACTTTTGTGACCGCGTTCGTCGTGC
>JAISDM010000255.1 GCA_031264885.1 Peptococcaceae bacterium
CTCGACCGTTATATGGACGAGGCCGGCTACGCGTCCGTCAACGATTTTTGCGGCGCCGCCCTCAAGCATGTGCTGGGACCGAACGAAATGGTTTATGCGGACGTCGCCGCCTGGATAGACCCGGAGAAGTGTGTGAACTGCCGCAAATGTACGAAGCTGGCCGCTTGCGACGCGATTGAGGTCGGCTCGGAGAAATGCGGCGTCAACGCGGACGTGTGCGTCGGCTGCGGATTGTGCGCCGGGATATGTCCGTCGGGAGCAATCAGCATGAGAACCCGGTAGTGAAGTTTCGTAACTATATACAGGAAGGAAGGGTGGCGCGTATGACCATAACGGAAAAAATCATGGCGAGGGCCGCCGGGCTCAGCAGTGTGACTCCCGGCGAGATCGTGGATGTTCAAGTGGACCGCGTATTCTCCCACGAAAAATTAGGTCCCCTGTTTTTTGACAAATTCAGGGAGCTGGGGCTGACGGTGTGGGATAAGGAAAGAGCGATTCTTTTTGCGGATCACGGCAATCCTCCCAGCAAAGCGTCGGACGCGGACTTGATTGTCAAGACGGGCAAATTTGCCGAAGACTATGAACTCCCGTTCTATAACGGCGAAGGCATTTGCCATCAGCTGATGCCGGAAAAAGGCTATGTGCTTCCGGGCACGGTGGTGGTGGGAACCGACTCTCATACCACCACATATGGGGCTTTGGGCGCGTTTTCCACAGGTTTCGGGTCTACGGAGACCGCCTGGATATTCAATAAAGGGAAAATATGGATGAAGGTGCCCCACACCTTGCTGTTTAAGGTGAGCGGTAAGCTGGGCGCGGGCGTCATGGGCAAGGATCTGGCGCTTCATATTATGAAGCTGCTGGGGCCGGACGGCGCGAATTACCGGGCTATAGAATATACCGGCGGCGCGGTGAAGGCGCTGAGCCTGGACGGACGCATGTCCGTTTGCAATATGGCTGTGGAGGCCGGCGCGAAGAACGGCGTCATTGAAGCCGACGGGAAGGTGGAGGCGTTTTTGAAAGGCCGGACGGATCAGGCATACGAGATGGTCAAGTCGGATCCGGACGCCGTCTACGAAAAGGTCTTTGAGATCGACGGGGATTCTTTGCCCCCGACGGTGGCGCTGCCGGGCAGCTCGTCCAATTCCGCGCCTGTGGGGGAAGCGGTGGGGACGCCCTTTACCAGGGCGCTGCTGGGCACCTGCACAAACGGGCGGATGGAAGATTTCCGCGTCGCGGCGGCGATCCTGAAAGGCCGGAAGGTACATTCCAAGGTGCGTTTGCAGGTGATTCCCGCGTCACGCGGCATTTTTCGGCAATGTATTGACGAAGGGCTGGTTCAGATCTTTTTGGACGCCGGCGCCATATGGTGCAACCCGAATTGCGGCCCCTGCGCGGGGGGACATTACGGTCTGCTCGGCAAAGACGAGGTGTGTGTGAGTACGTCCAACCGCAACATGCCGGGGCGGATGGGGGACAGCTCCGCTAAGATATTCCTGGCGTCGCCCGCTGTTGTGGCGGCGTCCGCGGTGAACGGCAAAATTACGGATCCGAGAGATTATTTGTGAGGTGGAGGTGACGGGATATGGTCATTAAAGACAGAGTGCTTGAAGTCTATCCGGACAATGTGTCCGCCGAGCTGATCGCCCATACGCGGTATATCACCGCGTTGACGCCTCAGATACTGGGAGACGCGGCGATGCTGGCCGTCGATCCGGATTTTCACGCGAAACTGAAGAACGGGGGCGTCATGGCGGCAGGCTGGAATTTTGGCTGCAACTCCAGCCGCGAATGGGCGCCGGCGGCGTTGTATCATTCAGGGGTTAAGCTGCTGATCGCCAGGAGCTTCGCGCGTATTTTTTACCGCAGCGCCATCAACATCGGGCTGGTCATCATGGAATGTCCCAATATTACGGAATGGGTCAAACGGGGGGACGAACTGGAGACGGATGTGGCCACAGGCGCAATACGCAATATAACCGCTGGCGTCAGCGGAAAAGGGACGGTGCTGCCGGAATCCCTCCTGCGGATCATGACCGCGGGCGGGCTTATGGAAGTGCTGAAAGCGGAATCAGGAAAGAAGTGATGGATGTGCGAACCGATGGGACAGACATATTGCGGCAAATGGCGGATCAATGTTCCGCGGAGGCGGCTTTGGTTTACAGCTGCGCGTGGCGCAAGGAGAATTTCCGTTATTTGGCCGGCGTAAACTTTTATGGACCCAACGCCATGATATTGTATGCGCGGGGAGCGGATAAGACCTACATTCTTCTGTCGTCTCCCTATGACAGGGGCCGGGTTGCGGCCGCCGCCGGCGAAGCGGCGGAAATCATCCTTTCGGCCGGAGACAGCGGCGCCGCTCTTGCCGCGCTGCTGCGTTCCCACGGGATCTCCCGCGCCGCCGTCTCAAGCGGCGGGCTTCTGCCGGCTCAGCTGGCGGCGGCAGTCAGAGGCGCCGGGACAGAGATAAGGGCCGCGGAAGGGTATATTGAGAAAAAACGCTGGCGCAAGACCCCGGAGGAGGTCGAATGTCTGAGGAAGGCCGTGAATTTGGCGGACAGAGCGTTTCCGGTGTTCGTGGATTCGATTGCCCGGGGGCTGAATGAGTTTGAGATTGTGGCGGAGGTTGAATACGCGCTCAAGAAGATGGGCGCGGAGGATAATTTTATGCTGATTTCCACCGGCCAGACCGAGGTGTTCGGCATGACGCCGCCCCAGGGGCGCGCCGCCAAGCCCGGCGACTTGGTTTTGACGGAATTAACGCCGCAGCTGGATGGCTGGTGGTGTCAAATATGCCGGACGGTGGTCAAGGGCGCCGCCAGCGCGGTACAGCGCAGGATTTTTGATGTTTTTATGGAGGCTGAGGAAGCCGGCCTGGCGTTGGTAAAGCCTGGAACGAACATCCACGATGTCGCCAAAGCGGAAAATGACGTGTTCCGGAAATACGGCTATGGAGAATACATCACCCCGCAATATACCCGGGTGCGCGGTCACGGGCACGGCATGCACTTTGACGAGGCGCCGGTGATCAACGAAGGGGTTGATTTCGTCATTGAAGAAGGCATGGTTATTGTGGTGCATCCCAATACGTATAACCCGGAGACGGGGTACATGGTACTGGGGGATCCTGTGGTTGTGACAAAGGAAGGAAACCGGATGCTGTCAACGACGGAGCGCAAGCTCTTTGAAGCCGGCGTCTGACCGGATGGGCTTGTCCGGACAGAACGCCGGGCGGGGACAGATGGAGGCGCCGGAGACAGCCGGAGATACTGGAGACATCGGAGACAGCCGAAGACCGGACTGGAGGATAAAGGGATGAAAAGGGGTTATATGGACCGAAACGCCGCGCTGACGCCGGACGGCATGCTGCGGGCCCGCCGGTTGGAACTGGCCGCCTGCGTCAGAGAATACGGCGCCAAGGCCGCCATGATCTATGGCGACACGGCCAGCGCGGATGAGCTGCAATATCTGGCCGGGGTCGGGCCTTACTGGAATAACGCGGTCTGTGTCGTCGATCCGGAGGGCGGACGGTATATTGTGTCGGGCATGACGGCGCGGGTGAACTTCTGGGTGGCAATGATGAGCGGCGCGGACCGGAATGAGATCCGGTCGGCGGGCCCGAGTTTGAGCAAGGCGACGGCCGAGTATCTGAAAGCCACTTATGGCGGCGGTCTGCTGGGCGTCGTCGGGCGCTATTTTCCGGAGGAAACGCTGAAGGCGGTTGAAGCGGAAGGGTTCACGGCGGTTTCGTTGGACGAGGCCATGCGCCAGCGGCTGATGAGGCGGGACGAGGGATCCAACGCCACGCGGCGGAAGGGCGTTGAGCTGATGAAGCGGGCGGTTGCGGAGGCGATGGCGGGCGCCGGACCGGATCGGCGAACGATGCAGGAAGCCGCGGCGGATGTGGAGTACGCCTGCCGCCGGGCCGGGGCCATGGACACCGTGATTCTCGCGGGAGACCGGAACCTTTGCTTTTTTAAGGCGCCGGACCGGGCGCCGGACGGGCCGTGGACACTGTTCGCGTTGCTCCAGTATCTCGGCGAGTGGCTGGTCGTCGCCAGAAATTCCGATCCCGCTTTGAACGCGGAAGCCTTTGCCGCGCGGGACGCGCTTCTGAAAAGAATTACGCCGGGAACCGCGGCTGTGTCGACCGGCAGGCAGGGATGGGAAGCGGACATATGTCCCCAGGTGCGCTCAGACCACGCCGCGTGGGACGGCGGGGACCACGGCGCGCTTTGGCGGGGGCAGACGGCAAGCCTGCGGATTCTCTGCCGCGGCCGCGGGATATTGATTGAGGATATGATTTTGATTGAAGCCGGCGGGGCGGAGGTCTTGACGGACATTTGACGGACATTTGACGGACGTCTGAGGGGCGCCGGGATTAAAAATAAAGCGTCCGGGGAGGAAAATATGATGCCGATGAATATGATCGAAAAAATTCTCGCGAGGGCCAGCGGACGCGAGAGCGTAGCGCCCGGGGATGTGGTCGTGGCCAATGTGGATACGGAATTGCTTCACGATTTGAGCGGATACATAACGGCGAGGGTCTTCGAAAACGAAGTGAAACGGCCCATGCGCTATCCGGACCGCGTCGCTTTGGTTTTTGACCATCACTTCTCCCCGCCCAATGAGGAACGCGCGCGGATCCTCGAGATCAACCGGAATTTTGCGAAAAAACACGGCGCCAGGCTCTATGACTGCGGATCCGGCAACATCCATCATGTCGGCGTCCGAAAGGGCATGATCCGTCCGGGGACGGTGGTCGTCGGCTCCGACAGCCATACGCCGGTTCACGGCGCGCTGGGATGCTTCGCGGCCGGTCTCGGGAACAACTCTCACGCGGGCACGGTGATGCCCTTTGGCAAGGCGTGGTTTATGACGCCGCATACGGTCAAGGTGGAGCTGTTTGGCGATAACAGGCGCAAGGCCGTTCCCCGGGATGTGGCGCTGTGGCTGACGGGGCGGATAGGAGAGGGCGGCGCGGTGTACAAGGCGCTGCATTTTACGGGGGAATATATTCGGAATCTGGATGTATGGGATCGCTGGCTGTTTCCGCTCATAACCATTGATGTGGGCGGGAAATGCGGTTTTATCGACCCGGACGAGAAGACGGTCCGCTTTGTTCAAACGATGACGGATCAGACCTTTGAGCCGCTGTACTCGGATCCGGACTGCGTGTATGAGTCTGTGATCAGCTGCGATATAAGCGATATTGAGCCTCAGGTGGCGGCGTCGCCGACGCTGGGCAATGTGAAGCCGGTGGGCGGTTTCGCCGGGAGGCCCGTGCAATGGGCGGAACTCGGCGGCCACGGCGGAGGGCGCATTGAGGACATGCGTCAGGCGGCGGAAATATTGAAAGGCCGGCACATCTATCCGGGGGTAAAATTTAATGTGGTTCCTTCCAGCCGGGAAGTCTTTGCGGAGGCGGTGGCGGAGGGACTTGTGGGAACGCTGTTTGACGCCGGGTGTACCTGGTTCCCGCCCAGCGCGGGATCCAATCAGGCCATCAATATGGGCGCCATGGCGGAAACCGAAGCGATGATATCCACGCAGGCGCGCAATTTCCCTGGCCGCAACGGCAGTCCCAAGGCTGTGATGTACCTGGCGTCGGCGTATACTGTGGCCGCGTCCGCTTTAAAGGGCTGTGTCGCGGATCCGCGGGAGTATTTATGATTTAAGAGGCGGCCGCCTCTGAGGGAGGTTGATCCAATGGTGTTTTCAGGACGAAGCTGGGTCTTCGGAGACAACATACCCACCGATCAGATCGTGCGCGCGGATCGTGTGCTGCTGACGGTTGAGGAAATGGCCCGGCATGTGCTGGAAAATTTGAAGCCGGAATTCGCGGCCAATGCGCAACCTGGAGATATATTGGTGGCGGGCCGGCATTTCGGGCAGTCTTCGGGCCGCGCGGTGGCGCCTAAGGCGATCAAGGCCACGGGCGTAAGCGTCGTCATAGTGGAGTACGCGTCCCGGCTGTTTTTTCGCAACAGCTTTGAAATAGGACTGCCTTTGATGGAGTGTCCGGGAATCACCGGGGGCGTTTCGGACGGAGACATAATTGAGGCGGACATGGAGACGGGCGCGGTCGTCAATCAAACGACGGGCGCTGTATTTCAGGCGCGGTCGGTCGATCCGTTCCTGGTGAGGATGCTGAATATCGGCGGCCTGATTCCGATGGCCTCCGAGATTGAGAAAATGTAACGCGGCGGGCGCTGAAAGGGGGTCTGATATCTGGGAAAAGCAGCAGCGCTGCAAGGGAGGTGATGCGCGTACACATGCCTGTACATGCCTGTTCGGCGCCGTTATCCGGCGCGTGAGCCGACGGATTGAAATCCGTGGAAAGGGAGAACCCGCACAGATATTTATCCATTAAACATTGGAAAGGAAGGTATACCATGGCTGAAACTGCAGAATCCGCCGTACCGAAAACCGAGAAAAAGAGAATTACAAAGGCAATGCGCATGTTTTGGGGCCTTGAAGAGGTTGGCGAAGGGTTTACAATGGGCGGCGGTATTTATCAGTCTTACTTTATCACCGATATCGCGAGACTTCCGCTGCCGATGTTCAGTTTTTACACCATGATCACCAGTATCCTTGATTTTGTCATTTCTCCGCTGACGGGTATTCTTATTGACGGAACCAAACCCATGAAATGGGGCAAGCTGCGGTCGTGGCTGCTGATTATGCCGCCGATAGCGGTGGTGGCCGCCACATTCAAATATGTCTCATATCCGAGCCAATCGCTGACCATGTGGGTTTTGATTTTAGCGTTCGCGGTCTACGCCGCCGCTTTCAACACCGGTAACATCGCCAATTATTCACTGATACCGGCAATGTGCGCGTATGAAGATGAAAAACAGTCGCTGGCGTCCAACCGGATCGCCGGCAACGCCATCGGGCGTATGATCATGGGATTTGTTACGCCGCTGGCGATTATACCGCTGACGAACATGTTTGGCAGCGGCGGTTATACCATCAACTCATTCGGAATTACTTTTTTCCTCATGTTGTTTTATCTGGTTCATTTCAAGCTCTCGAAGGGTTACGAGGGCAACGGCAGCTCAGCGTCCACAAAGCGGACCACATTTAAGGAAATGGGCAAGGCCATTGTGGCGAATCCGCAGCTGGTGGCGGTGATGTTCGCGGACATGACCAGCACCATGGGGACGTTCATACTTCCCGGAATCCTGGTCTATATGTACAGATATGTCATCGGCAACGGCGAAATGATGGGATTGCTGGCCACACATAACCTGGTCGTCAGCTTTGGCTCCCTGATCGGCGCTTACATCTCCAGATTCCTGATGCGCAAGTTCGAGGATCGGAGGAAGATTTGCTGCGGTGTTTATCTGATGGTGGCGGCGCTGTGCTTTATGACCCGGTTCACGGTGGATACGCCTTATCTGTTCATCTTCGTGAACTTCCTGATGATGATGGTGGCCGGCTGCACCCAGCCGATGGAAAGCACGTTCTACTTTGACTGCGCCACTTATTCTCAGTGGAAAACGGGCGGCGAGAACCCCACGGCACTGTTCTTGGGCCTTGCCACCATTTCCATCAAAATGACGTCCATCGTCAGAGGCGTGATCATCACGATCCTGTTCAACGCGATCAACTACAGCCCGGACATGGGCCCGACGCCGGAACTCAGATCCGGCTTCATTACCGCTTATTCGTTGGTCAACAGCATCATCCCCGTGCTGGGCTTCATAGCGATTGCGTTCTTTTATAAGATAAGCCCGGCCATCATCGCGAAATGCAAAGCGGAAATCGAGGCCAGAGGGGACGCGGTACAAGCGTAATCCAGCCGCTTTCGCACAGGCTGTGATTCAAAAAAACACTGATTTCTAAGGAGGTTAACGACTATGGGATTGGCAAAAGGTATTTTTACGGTAGACACGCATGTTCACGCGCAGCGGCACGCCTTCGGGTTCCAAAATAAGGGGCTGGATCCGGAGTACAGCACATTGGCGGAGGGCATGTCTCATTCGGTGGTTTATGACAACTCCGACAGGCTGCTTTATCACATGGACCGGTATCAGGTGGATGTATGCGTGATTTTTCCCGCCTTCGGCATGACCAATGAGATTGACTTGCAGATCGTGGATAAGCATCCCGACCGGTTTGTGGCTCTGTGCTGGGATGGGGAGACCCGCCGCAAAGCGGGGAACGGTGAGAAGGAATGGAACAT